>DBXX01000013.1:23668-25150 GCA_002309675.1 Lachnospiraceae bacterium UBA1201 | reverse complement strand
GTAATTGGAATCGGGAGTCCTTTGCGCTACAATGCGTTCCTGAGAGCGGGCCTCCGCCCTCGATTCCACAGGTAAAGGGAGTGTATGAAAATGAAGATTTGTAATAAGGATGAGCTCAGGCTGTTCGAAGACACGCTGGAGCAGTGTGAAAACTCAGTGCTGGTGCTTACACCGGAAGGCGATCAGTTTGATCTGAAAGACCCGCTGGAACGGTACCAGGGTATCGCCAGTCTGATCGGCAGTGACTATACCGAGCTGTATGCTTCCAGTCATGAAGATGAGATGAAACTTTTCAGGTATCTTCAAAAGACCGCCTGACAGGTACGGTCCCCGGAGAAATCTCCGGGGACCGTGTTTTTATACCTGTTCCTTTGCCATTTCCATTGCTGCAATGACCCTGTCGCAGTACCGGTCAAATTCCGGATCCTCCATTTGGCATTCGGGATGCGACAGCACATAATCCAGTGATCTGCGTACACCGATATGGAACGGAACCTCCGTCCGCATATCCGGCGCGTAACGTTTCAGCTTCCGGTTATCGAAAACTACAGAAACTGATTTGTCTCCAATCAGGCTTCCCTCAAAATCATAACCGTACTTCTTTCCGGTTTCCGCCAGGAACTCCGATGATACATGCACTGCGTGCAGTTTCACACCCAGCGCGTCCGCAATCGTCTGATAGATCTGGTCCCAGGTCAGTGTTTCGTCACCTGTGATCTGGAACGCCTCTCCGATTGCATGGCGGTTTCCCATGAGGGCAATAAATCCCCGGGCAAAGTCGCCGTTCCATGTCATCGTCCATAGAGATGAACCGTCGCCCTGAATAATAACAGGCTTTTCTTCCATCATGCGCTTGATTACCTGCCAGAAACCTTTCTTTCCGTGGACACCCAGCGGGATCGTCCGCTCGTCATATGTATGGCTTGGACGCACAATAGTCACCGGAAAACTCTCTTCCCGGTATTTCTGCATCAGGAAATCTTCGCAGTCGATCTTGTTTCGTGAATATTCCCAGTGGGGATTCGCCAGCGTTGTTCCCTCCGTGATACGGTAATCCGCAGCCGGTTTATGATAAGCCGACGCTGAACTGATATAAATATACTGCCGGGTTTTCCCGCGGAAAAGCCGCCAGTCGCGTTCCGCCTGCTCACGGGTAAAGCCGATAAACTCGCAAACCGTATCAAAAGTCATCCCGCTGAGTTTTTCCGCTGTATCTTTTTCATCACTGATATCGGCCGTAATCTGCCGGACACCTGCAGGGACTTCTGCCTTCCGGCTGCCACGGTTCAGCAGCCAGACCTCCCAGTCGGTTTCCGCCGCAAGTCTCCGGACAATACCCATACTGATCGTTCCGGTTCCTCCGATAAACAATGCTTTCATTTTTCTGCGCCTCCCTGTATTGGTTCATGTCTTTTCAACAATCATATAATAACTCCTGCTTTCAATCAATCTGTTTTTATTGTATAATTTTATGTTATACAA
>DBXX01000013.1:1939-23626 GCA_002309675.1 Lachnospiraceae bacterium UBA1201 | reverse complement strand
AAAGAATGTATTCTTGGTCCTTCCTTTAAGCTGCTGGAAGCGCTTTTTGAACTGATCGTTCCGCTGATCATCGCCCGCCTGGTCGATGAAGGCCTTCAGCGGCAGTCTTACCCTGTCGTATACCGTTGTGTTTTCCAGCTGGTTCTGATGGCGCTGCTCGGCCTTGCCGCCTCTGTCACTGCCCAGTATTTTGCCGCGCGCGCAGCCATTGGTTTCTCCACAGGACTTCGGCATGATTTCTTTGCCCATATTCAGACCTTCTCCTACGCAGATCTGGACCATTTCGGCACCTCCACGCTGATTACGCGGATCACCGGAGATATAAACCAGGTACAGACAGGGATCAATCTCGGCCTTCGACTGTTGCTGCGCTCCCCTTTTGTTGTCTTTGGCGCCTTGATCATGGCATCCTCCATCGATCCGGGAAGTGCTTTGGTCTTCGGCGGCGTTATTCTGATTCTCTTCCTGATTGTCTTTGGCATCATCCTGGGCACCATGCCTCTGCAGAAAAAGGTAAGGGGCGGGCTCGACAGTGTGACCGCGGCTACGCGTGAAAACCTGTCCGGAGTGCGTGTGATCCGTGCCTTTGTTCAGGAGGAGAACCAGGGCGCACGCTTTAACCGCCTGAACAGGCTGCTGACAAAAACTCAGCTGCTCACCGGCCGGCTTACAGCTGCCATGAATCCGATGACCTTCCTTGTTCTGAATGCCGGTATCATTATCCTGATTCATAACGGTGCACTGAAGGTTGACAACGGTACGCTGACGCAGGGTCAGGTGATTGCCCTGTACAACTATATGGGACAGATCCTTGTGGAGTTGGTTAAGCTTGCCAATCTGATCGTCACGCTGACCAAATCTGCCGCCTGCGCACGGCGCGTCAACGATATCCTGCTCACTTCTTCCTCCCAGGCAAACAGTGAAGTGTCCCTGCCGGAAAGACCTGTCCATCTTTCCTTTGAGGATGTTTCCGTCCGCTACAACCCAACTGGTGACCCAAGCCTTGAGCACGTTTCTTTTTCCGCCGAACCCGGAGAAACCATTGGAATCATCGGCGGTACTGGCAGCGGAAAGACCACACTTGTCAGCCTGATTCCCCGGTTTTACGATGCCTCCGGCGGTTCCGTGAAGCTCAACGGACGCGATATCCGTGAATACAGCCTTGCTTCCCTGAGAAAAGCAATCGGCATTGTACCTCAGCAGGCTGTGCTTTTCCGCGGAACAATCCGTTCCAATCTCCTCTGGCGGAATCCGGATGCTCCTGAGGAAGAACTGCTTGAGGCGCTGGACACGGCACAGGCCTCCGAAATGTTCGATACAAAAGGGCAGGGGCTTGACGAGCCCGTAGCCCAGGGCGGCGCCAACTTCTCGGGCGGTCAGCGTCAGCGTCTGACAATTGCCCGCGCGCTGATCGGACATCCATCCGTCCTGATCCTGGATGACAGTTCTTCCGCCCTCGATTATGCCACAGACGCTGCCCTGCGCCGTTCCCTGCGGGCACTCTCCTGGAAACCTGTTACTTTCATTGTTTCCCAGCGGACGGCTTCCGTCCGCTACGCAGACCGGATCCTGGTTCTGGATGACGGTATGTGTATTGGACAGGGAACGCATGAGGAGCTGCTGGAATCCTGCCAGGTTTACCGGGAGATTCATGAAGCCCAGCAGGAAATGCCTTCCGACAAGAAGGGAGGTACCCGCTGATGAATAAAGAAACCGTCAGGCGTATCCTCGCATATATTCGGCCCCGCTCAGCACTGGCTCTTCTGTCTCTGCTGCTGAACCTGCTGACTGTTGTGCTGACCCTTCTGATTCCGATTCTGATCGGCCGCGGAATCGACTGCATCATTGGGCCCGGAAAAGTCGATTTCCCCCGCCTGAAAGACCTGCTGCTGCGGGTCGGCGGCTGTATTGCAGCGTCAGCAGCCCTGCAGTGGTTGACAGGTCTCCTGAATAACCGGCTCACATTCTGCACCGTCCAGGACATCCGGCAGGATGCTTTCCGGCATATCCAGCAGCTGCCCCTGAAATACCTGGATTCCCATCCCTCCGGTGATTTGGTTTCCAGGATAATTACGGATGTGGATACCTTCGCCGACGGGTTACTGATGGGCTTTACCCAGCTGTTTTCAGGTGTGATGACAATCCTCGGGACACTGGTTTTCATGCTTGCCCTGAATCCTCTGATTACCCTGGTGGTTGTTGTGCTGACTCCCGTGTCCTTGCTGGTTGCACGATTCATCGCCAGAAAGACTTACGGTATGTTCCGTGAGCAGTCGGTCACCCGTGGCGAGCAGACTGCGCTCATCGATGAGGCGCTTGGAAACGAAAAACTCGTTCGTGCTTTCTGCCGGGAAAATGCCGTCACTGAACAGTTCGACGAGGTCAACAAACGCCTTGCCGCCTGTTCCCTGAAGGCTACTTTCTTCTCTTCCCTGGTGAATCCCTCCACTCGTTTCGTGAATGCCCTGGTCTACGCAGCCGTCGCTCTGACCGGCGCATTGACAGTTCTTTCCGGCGGTGCCCTGACCGTCGGCAGCCTGACCAGTTTCCTGAGCTACGCGAACCAGTATACGAAGCCTTTCAACGAAATCTCCGGTGTGATCACCGAACTGCAGAATGCACTGGCTTGTGCAGCCCGGATTTTTGAGCTGATCGACGCGGAACCCCTGACTGCCGATCCGGAAGACGCGCTTTCCCCGGAAGGTGCGGAAGGGCGTTTCGCTCTGGAACACGTGTTCTTCTCCTATCATCCTGACCGGCCTCTGATTACAGACCTGAACCTGAACGTGATGCCCGGCAGGCGTATAGCAATCGTCGGTCCGACAGGATGCGGAAAAACCACGCTGATCAACCTGTTGATGCGCTTCTATGAGATTGACGGCGGAGCAATCCGCCTGGATGGAACCGATACCCGGAGCATCCGCCGGGAAGCGCTGCGCAGGAACATCGGCATGGTCCTGCAGGATACCTGGCTGCCGGCCGGTACAGTTCGGGAGATCATATCCTTCGGCTGCCCGGAAGCGGCTGAGGAGGAAATCATCGCAGCCGCAAAAGCTTCCCACGCCCACAGTTTTATCCGCCGCCTGCCGAAAGGCTATGATACGTTCATACCGGAGAACGGCGGATCCCTTTCCCGCGGACAGCAGCAGCTGCTGTGCATAACCCGTGTGATGCTTCGCCTGCCGCCGGTACTGATTCTGGATGAAGCAACCTCCTCTATCGACGTCAGAACGGAACAGCGGATCCAGAAGGCTTTTGCCTCCATGATGGAAGGCAGGACCAGTTTTATTGTTGCTCACCGCCTCTCCACCATCCGAAATGCGGATACGATTCTCGTCATGCGCAACGGCGATGTGATTGAGCAGGGTACACATGAAGAACTGCTCGCCGCTGAAGGCGCCTATGCCGTGCTGTACCGCTCGCAGTTTGATCATTGAAAGGAAGACGACCATGAATCTTTGGCTCACCCGTCTGAAAGATCCCGTTCCAGCCGGGTTAAAATCCCCTGCGGAACTGGCTGGTTTTGAACTGTCCCATGCGCTTCCTGATACACAGGTAATCCTCAGGGAGCAGCCGGCGTTGAACGAAGGATACCGGATTGAGCCCCTGCCCGGCGGCTTCCGCATTACCGGCGGACATACCGGCTTGCTCTACGGGGCCTGGCGTCTGATTATGGACCGGCTCTGTGGTGAAGCATCCGCCGCCGTGATTGATTCCGCCCCGAAGTATGCCATGCGGATGATCGACTGCTGGGATAATCCGGATGGAACTGTTGAACGGGGCTATGCCGGACGCAGCCTATTCTTCAGGAGCGGAAAACTGTCCTGGGATCCCGGTCGGATCCGGGAACTCGGCCGCCTGTTGGCTTCCGTCGGACTGAATGTTTTATGCGTCAATAATGTGAACGTACATTATCCCGCACAGCTGCTGCTGGAGGATGATCTGCCGTCCCTGGCTGCCCTGGCGGAGGCGTTTCGTCCCTTCGGCATTCGCCTGATGCTTTCCGTGGATTTTTCACAGCCCATGCGTTCCGGAATCCCAACTGCGGATCCGCTTGATCCGGCCGTCCGCGAGTGGTGGAAATCTGCTGCCGCAAGAGTCTGGTCCGTTGTTCCTGATCTGGCCGGTTTTCTGGTTAAGGCAGACAGTGAAGGCGCACCCGGACCCTTTGCCTACGGACGAACCCATGCGGACGGAGCAAATATGCTGGCTGAGGCGCTCAGGCCCTTCGGCGGTACCGTCGTTTGGCGCTGCTTTGTCTACAACTGCCGTCAGGACTGGCGGGACTATAAGACCGACCGGGCCCGGGCTGCATACGACCACTTCATGCCCTCCGACGGCGATTTCCACGACAACGTGATCCTGCAGATCAAGAACGGCCCGCAGGACTTCCAGGTGCGCGAGCCCGTGCATCCGCTGTTTGGCGGTCTGATGAAGACGAACCAGATGCTGGAAGTGCAGATCGCGCAGGAGTACACCGGTCAGCAGAAGCATGTCTGCTATCTGATGCCGATGTTTAAACAGATCCTCGATTTCAAGACCTACATGCCAGGCCACGAGGATGCGACGGTTGCGGACATCATCAGCACCCGTACACTGAAAAATGCAAACGGCGGTATCGCTGCAGTTGCGAATACCGGAAATGACGAAAACTGGACCGGCCACGATCTCGCGGCGGCGAACCTGTTCGGCTTCGGCCGGCTGGCGTTCGATACGACCCTGGATTCGGAAAGCATTGCCCGCGAATGGGCAGAGCTGACGTTTGCGGGAAGCACGAAGACAGCGATCGATGCGATCGTCGACATTCTGATGCGTTCCTGGTCGGCATATGAGAAATATACGTCTCCGCTGGGTATCGGCTGGATGGTGAACCCGAACCACCACTACGGACCGAACGTAGAAGGATATGAGTTCGATCGTTGGGGCACGTACCATCGCGCGAACTGGCGCGGCATCGGTGTGGACCGCACGACGAAGGGCACCGGCTATACGATGCAGTATCGGGAACCGAATGCCTCGATGTATGAGCATGTTGAGACATGTCCGGAGGAACTTTTGCTGTTCTTCCATTTCATCCCGTATGACTACAGGCTGAAGACCGGAAAGACGCTGATCCAGCATATTTACGACACCCACTTCGAGGGCGCGCAGGATGCAGCGGATTTCTTAGACACATGGAAGAAACTGGACGGACAGATCAGTGATAAGGAAGCGTATGCGCGCGTGCTCAAACGTCTTGAGATACAGGCGGACAGCGCGATCGAGTGGCGCGACCGGATCAATACTTACTTCTACCGCCACTGCGGTACGGAAGATGAACATGGACGTAAGATCTACGAATAGTGTAGGGATATGAAAGGATAGAATTACTATGGAAATGACACTTCGCTGGTATGGCAGCAAAAATGACAGTGTGACTCTCAAACAGATCCGGCAGATCCCGGGCGTGGTTGGCGTTATTTCGGCGCTTCATGACATCCCGGTCGGCATCGCATGGACGTATGAAGAGGTCAAGGCGCTCAAAGACGAAGTAGAGGCGGCCGGCCTGAAACTGGTCGGCATCGAGAGCATCAATGTGCATGAGGACATCAAACTCGGCGATCCGAAGACCCGCGACATGTACATCGAGAACTATTGCAAGTCGCTCGAGGCAGTCGGAAAGAATGGTATTCACCTCGTTTGCTACAACTTCATGCCGATCTTCGACTGGACACGTACGGATCTGGCTATGCCGCTTCCGGACGGTTCGAACGCGTTAGCTTATGACGAGAACGTGATCGGAAACATTGACCCGAATGACATGTTCGAGCGCATGGAAAAAGAGAGCGGCGGCTTTGTGCTTCCCGGATGGGAGCCGAACCGTAAGGATGAGATCAAAGAGCTGTTCGAGCGTTATAAGGGCATGACGGCTGAGCGCCTGATGCAGAATTTCAAATATTTCCTGGACGGTATCATGCCGACCTGTGAGAAATATCAGATCAAGATGGCCGTACATCCGGATGATCCGGCGTGGAGCGTTTTCGGCCTGCCGCGCATCGTGACGAGCGAGGCGAGACTGCTGGAGATCGCGTCCCTGAACACGAGCATTTACAATGGTTTTACATTCTGTACGGGCAGTCTGGGTAGCAACCGTGAAAACGATCTGCCGAAGATCATCCGTAATCCGAAGATCGCAGAACGCATTCATTTTGCACATCTTCGTAATATCAAGTTCGAGGATGAGGGCGTGTTCCATGAGAGTTCACACCTGTCGTCGGATGGTTCCTTCGATATGTATGAGATCATGAAGGCTCTGTCGGACATGGGCTTTGACGGCGTGGTACGTCCGGACCATGGACGCATGATCTGGGACGAACAGGCACGTCCGGGTTATGGTCTGTATGACCGCGCGCTGGGCGTAGCATATATGAACGGATTGTGGGAAGCGATCAAAAAGAGTGGTAAATAAGGAGAGATCATGAGACTTTCAGATTTGAACGAGGTGACGGACGAGGTCCGAAAGCAGTGGGAGAGTAAAGGGTATAAGCTGTCCGCGTTTGACCGCGAGGCGGTCACAAAGCGGACGAAAGAAGCGCCTACGTGGCTGCATTTCGGCGCGGGAAATATCTTCCGCGCATTTCCGGCTGCCTTCGCGCAGGATATGTTGGAGGCGGGCCGGATGGACACCGGCATCATCGCCTGCGAAGGCTTTGACTACGATATCATCGGCAAGGCTTACGCGCCGTATGATAACCGTAGTTTGCTGGTAACTTTGAAGAGCAATGGTTCCCTGGAGAAACGGGTGATCGATTCGGTCGTGGAGTCATTGACCGCGAACCCTGCTGTATCTGAGGATATGGAGCGCCTGAACGCGATCTTCACGGCGCCTTCGTTGCAGATGGTGAGCTTCACCATCACGGAGAAGGGCTATGCGATCACGCGTGGCGACGGAAGCCTTCTGCCGGTCGTAGAGGCGGATTTTGCCGCAGCCGACGCAGGAGAGCTGACCGTTCCGAAGCATTTGATGGGACTGCTTACCTACCTGCTGTATCAGCGCTTTAAGGTCGGTAAGAAACCTGTGGCCATGGTGAGCATGGATAACTGCTCCCACAACGGCGATAAGCTGAAGAGCGCGATCGTGACATACGCGAAGCGCTGGGTAGAAGCGAAGATCGTTCCTGCAGAGTTCCTGGCTTATGTCGAGGATCCTGCGCAGGTTTCCTTCCCTTGGAGTATGATCGATAAGATCACGCCCCGGCCGGACGCACAGGTCGTTCGCATGCTGGAAGAGGACGGCTTCGAGGATACCGACATCATCATCACGGATAAAAAGACCTACACCGCGCCCTTTGTAAATGCCGAGGAGACGCAGTACCTGGTCATCGAGGATACATTTCCCGCGGGACGCGCAGCGTTTGAGAAGGCGGGCGTTCTGTTTACGAACCGCGATACGGTCGACCGTGTAGAGAAGATGAAGGTCTGCACGTGCCTGAACCCGCTGCACACATCGCTTGCGATCTTCGGATGTCTGCTTTCTTATACTAGCATTCATGCGGAGATGAAGGACGAGCATCTGGTTTCGCTCGTTAAGCAGCTCGGTTATGTCGAGGGTATGCCGGTCGTTGTGGATCCCGGGATCATCCGCCCGAAGGATTTCATCGATGCAGTCATCGGCCAGCGTTTGCCGAACCCCTTCATGCCGGACACGCCGCAGCGTATCGCGACGGATACCTCGCAAAAGCTGCCGATCCGTTTCGGTGAGACATTGAAAGCCTATGTGAAGAAGGGCGATACCGAGAGCCTTCAGAAGCTCGTGGCGCTGCCGCTGACATTGGCCGCATATGCCCGTTACCTGATGGGTATCGACGACGGCGGTCAGGCATTCATCCCGAGCCCGGATCCGCTCTTAGAGCGCCTTCAGAGCCTCGTAGCGCCGCTTAAACTTGCGACGGCGGATACTCCGGCCCAGATGCCGAAAGAGGTCTGCAGAGCGCTGTACAGCGATGCATCGATCTTTGCAGTCGACCTGTATCAGATCGGCCTGGGAGAGAAGATCGAGGGCTACCTGCTTGAAATGCTGCAGGGTCCCGGTGCGGTCAGAAAAACATTGAAGAAGTATTTCGGCTGATCGGCTGAAAAAAGAAATAAAAAAGAGGGCATCTCGATGAGATGTCCTCTTTTTGTCACATATTCAATTGTAGGAATTAAGCTTCTCTCTTACGAAGAACAACCATAGCTGCACAGGATGCAAGAGCAACAACTACGAGAGCTGTGATCGGAGTAGCATCGCCTGTAGGAGCAGCACCACCGGAGATATAAGTAACGCTAAGAACTTCAAAGTCATTGTAGAAGTTAACGTTAGGCATCTTACCAAGGTCTGCCTTTGCAGCAGCAACGTCGAATGTGAACTCTGCAGTGCCGTCCTGAGCAACGTCAGCATCAAGCTTAGCCTCATAAGAGGTGGAAACAGACCATGTCTCCATGATGCAAAGACCGCCGATGCCCCATCCGGTAAGGTCCTGACCAGCCTTATCGGAACCGGTACGCTTAACTACGATCTTAATGGTGCCGTCGGAGTAATTTGTAAGGTCGATAGCGCCATTACCAGCACGTCCCAGATCTACTTCGTCTGCGAATACTACGGTTGCCATAGCCATAACTAAAATGGCTGTCAGTAAAAGTGATAAGAATTTCTTCATGAGAGATTCCCCCTTTTTAAAATTTGTGACGCCCTAATCACATGGCATCATTGTATCATACAATGATGCGAAATGCAAGCATTTTTTTGAAAATAATGCAATTAATCTACTTGAGAATGCCCATCATGGGAAATGGATTCGAAAGTGCATGAATAATAAACAATTCTGCCACATGGTGCATGATAAAACACCGGACAACGGTGGAATGTTGGGCATCATTTCCGCAGAATGGAAGCTTCCTAACACAAAAAACCCGCACCTTTCGGTGCGGGCCTTCTATAAATCATACGATTTCGCTTTGCTATTATGCTTCCTTCTTACGAAGTGCAACTACGCCTGCGAGAGATGCAAGAGCAACGATCGCAAGTGCGGTAACGGGTGTAGCATCACCTGTAGGAGCACCAGAACCCATAACGACCTTCGTAGGGTTGATGCCGTTCCAGCAGTTAAGTACGAGACCATCACATGTAGCGCTCTGAGCAATCATAGCCTTAAGCTCACCAACGGTGAATGTGATCTCGTTCTCCTCGCCATCAGCAGCGAAGTCACCCGGATAAGGGCTCTGTGTTCCCGGTACGGAGTTGTTCCACCACTGATAACCTTCGGTAGTGGACTCGTTGTAGCACCAGCAGAGACCGGGGTCTGCGCTGAAGTGGTCAACAACTGTAAGTGTAATAACGACCGGTTCGCTATCTTCGTGTCCGTCGAAAACGGTCTTGCTAAACTCTACAAAGTTTGCGTTGCTCGGATCAACCGTAAGAGTTGTTCCGTCGAAAGAACTTGCAAATGCCACGCAAGACATGCACACAACCATAGCCAACATCAAAACGACTGCGGTAAATTTCTTCATCTTACTAACCTCCAAAGAATAATTTCGATTTCTTACCGATGGACGTATTATAGCACAATCGTACTTTGTTTTCAATAATCATTCTGCGTTTTTTACTTGTAAGGTTTCTTATGATTTGCTATAATTTAATCATGGTTTGCGCTGCAGACCGTGATCCGGAGGTTACTATGTTAAAGAACAAAAGTTTAACCGCATTCTGCCTGTCCTTTCTGTTTTTGATCGTTCTCGTGGCGTGCGGTATGAAGAACAGCGTCCTTACATTAAATGATATGACGAAGATCAAGGCGTTCTACGTTTTGATCGTGCTTTTGGGTGTTGCCGTCACCGGCTTTTTGGCGTGGCATGTGTTCGGAAAAAAGGATGGTACAGATGCTTCGGCGCAGACAAAACGGGAAGACCGGACGGCCACGAAACGCGACATTACCGCGAAACGCTTCTGGTTTCTGGCTCTTTGCTGGGGCTTCCTCTATATGATCGTATTTCCTCCGCTGTCATCGCCCGACGAGAACAACCACTACGCGCAGGCTTACTATAACGCGAATATCGTTTTATCCTCCTCGGAAAATGTCTCCCGCCCGGACGGTAAATTCCCGGGCATGCGCCTGACGGACCTCGATGTAATGAAGTACTACACCCGTCCCGGTGTAGAGGAGTATCAGAGACTGTTTTCCGGCTCGGAGATCTTTGTTTCCGGCGACCGGCACAGTGCATTCGGAACGTCCGACCGCGCAGAAGCGCTCGGCGGCGTCTTCTGGGCGTACCTGCCCCAGACGGTGGCCATCATCATCGGCCGGCTGATCCATTTAGGCGGTCTGTGGACATTCTATTTGGCGCGCCTCTTTAATTTCGCGGTCTACATGATACTGCTTTGGTTTGCCTTAAAGTGGATCCCGTTCGGAAAGAACACACTCGGCGTGATCGCATTGCTCCCCATGACCTTACATTTGGTATCGTCGCTCAGCTACGACGCGGTCATTCTGGGACTGGCGTTTTTCTTCACCGCGAAGGTGCTTAAACTGGCGTATCAGGCAGAGCGTGTCACCCGCCGCGATATGGCGGTCCTGATCGCGTCCATGGCGCTTCTGGCCCCGATAAAGGTGATCTACGTATTGATGGCCTTCCTGTGCTTTCTGATCCCTAAGCAGAAATTCAAGAGTCCGAAGAGCTTCAAACTCAGCGCCGCCGTTATGGCCGGCATCGTTGCTCTCATCTTCCTTTTGGTCAATATCCCGCGCCTCCTTCCGTATTTGAATGAGTCGAACCTGACGCTCGAATACGCGGGCGGAGCGGAGTGTTATACATTGGCCGAACTGATCAAAAATCCGGTCAAGACGGTCTACATTTTGTTTAATACGATCCGCGTTTACGGCAGTGAGCATTTTACCCGCATGTTCGGCGAATGGCTCGGCTGGCTGGAGATCCGGATCCCGTTGTTCGCGATCCTTCCTTGCATCCTGATGCTGGCGCTGACGACGGCCGTTACGCCGTCCGAACCGAACGTGCGCATCGAGAAGAAGAACCGCGTGGTCGGCATCCTGGTGATTGCCGGCGTGATTCTGCTGGCGATCTTTTCCATGCTGGCAGCATGGACACCGACGGGCAGCAGCGTAGCCGAAGGCGTACAGGGGCGGTACTATCTGCCGATCCTTCCGATCGCAGTCCTGTGCGCGCGCAACCGCTTTCTGGAGATCCGTAAGGATCCCCGCGACGGCATGTGCCTGGCGCTCTGCATGGTACATATCCTGACACTGACGACGGTGATCGAGACCATCGTTGTTCGCCTGGGTTATCATGTGGTCAATGGCGTGATCGTGCGTTAGTGAGGTGGCCATGGATCCTTCAAAAACCAAAAAAACATTGATCTGGATAACGATCTCCGGATTTTTATATGCGTGCATTGCCCTGATCCTGCCCATGGTCACGACGCGCATTATCGGCGCGGATGCCGGCGAAGCGGCAGGTAAAGCGGCGGGTGGTGCCGTGGCCGACACGATCAATATCAGTCAGCTGCTGATCACGGTCGGTCTGTTTTCGGTACGAACGTTTCAGGTTTCGGACGATAAGGGACTGTTTTCCTTCACGAAGGCATTTTCCTTCCGGTTGTGGACGGTCCTGCTCATGGCGATCGCATCGGCCGTCTGGATCATCGCCGGCGGTTATACGACCGAAAAACTGCAACTTTTGATCCTGATGATCGTGTTTAAGATGACGGAAGCATTTTCCGATCTGTTCGAGGGAACCTTCCAGCAGGAGAACCAGTTTTACATAGCCGGCCGCATCCTGGCGGTGCAAAATTTCCTCGCGATCGCGGGCTATGTCGCAACCCTGGCGATCACGCATGACTCGGTCATTTCCCTGCTGATCACGGACATTTTGTATGCGACAGTTGTTTTCGTGATCCACCCGATGTGTCTGAAGAAACCGCCGGCAGCCTACCGGCCCGTGCTGTTTTCGAAGGACATGAGCCGCATGTTTCTCGTGTGCCTGCCAGCATTTATGAATGCGTTCCTGTTGGTTTACCTTGACAACTGTGCGAAGTTTGAGGTGGAGAAGACTGGCGGCGAGGGTGTTCTCATGGAATTCACCGCGCTGTTCCTGTGTGTCTTCGTGATCAATCTGTTCTCGAGTTTCTTCCTGAAAACGATGCTGAAGGACATCGCGGACCGATATAATCAGAAGGATCGCAAAGGGATGTTGAAGATCATCCGCATTCTCATCGGCATCATCCTGGCGTTGACGCTGGGCGGCCTGTGTCTGGCGGAACTCATCGGTCTGCCGATCCTGGGAGCCTTCTATGGCATGGATCTTTCGAACTACCATTGGGAGATGGGGCTGATCTTCCTGGCTGGCGGCATCAACGCAGTGAATTCCCTGCTTCTGAATGTGCTGATCATCATGCGCAGGCAGTTACCGACACTCGTCTGCACCCTCATTTGCGGAGCGGTCGCCTTCTTCACGATGCCGTTATTCGTTACGAAGATGTCCGTCCTGATGGGTGGATCCCTGGGTTACCTGGTCATCGTGACTGTACTTTTTGTTCTCTACGCCGGCCTGGCTGTGCATGGCCTGCATAAGATAGAGAGATCATAAACGAATGATAATGGTATTATATTCAGCAGTAAAAAAACGCCCTGAGCACGGAAACGTGCTCAGGGCGTTTTTGCTTTCGATCACGGAGTGATGAAAATGTCTGCGAGAATTTCATCGATTACTCCGCCGGAAAGATGGATCCTCAGAGTGACATTGCCGGAGTAATCCGCCGAAGTATAGCGGCTAGCTTTGGCCCACATGTCTTGATAGAATGTATCGAAATCGGCTGTTTTATATGACTTTACCTTCTCGGAATTGTCTTTATACAGATAGGTCACGTTGTTTGCCAGAGGAAGGTCCAGGTCATTATTTATCAGGAGGTCACCGAAATGACCATATTCACGGAAAGGATATTCGGAATCATCCGGATAAAGAACTCCCTCAAAATGGAGGTGTTTTTTTTCGGCGTCAATAATCTGTACTGACCCACTAAACCCGTCGTAGGAATAATAGCCGTCGATCAAACCCAAGGGTTCATATCTCCTTAATACTTCGGCGCTTTCATGCAGCCCGGTGATCGATGTTGTGGAATCGATACCGATCCAGACGAGAGAAGTACATCCGGAGAGGTCGATCGATGGCAGCGGATCGTTCCAGCACTCCAGGACACGGAGCGAATTAGCTCCGGCGCAGTTCAGTTCAGTCAGAGGGTTCTCGATGACATTGACCATTTCCAGAGATTGGTTTTGACTCAAATCCAAAGAAGTCAACTGGTTTTGACTGCAACTAAAGTTTTTCAGCGCAGGATTCTGTGACAGATCCAGATTCGTAAGCCGGTTATTCTCGCAATACAGTTCGGTGAGTAGCGGGTTACGGCTCAGATCCAGGTTTGTAAGCTGGTTATTACTGCAATGCAGTTCGGTGAGCATTGGATTATGGCTCACATCCAGTGAGGAGAGTTGATTACCGGTGCAATGCAGTTCGGTGAGCCACGTATTATGGCTCATATCCAGTGATGAGAGTTGATTATCGGTGCAATACAAGTATTCTAATTTCGGAAGGAAACTCAGATCCAAACTTTCCATACGGCAATTGCTGTAGCTCAGTGTTTCCAGGTATTTAAATATTTCGATCCCTTTCAGGGCATTAGCGCCATTATCTACAAAATCATAGTGGCTGATGGAGATGGATGTAACCAGATTGACCTCTGATCTGCTTAACTGGCCATCGCCATCCAGATCATACCTTTTGAGATCGGGAAGAAGTGCCTCACCAAAAAAAGTGGTCGTGAGTGGGATTTCATTCATAAGATAAATGGAATCCGTGTATTTTGTATCTCCGTCTGCTGTTGTGATCATGCAGCGATACGCTGAACCGTAAAGAGACGGAGATACATTTATGAAGAGGGCAGCGGTTTCGGCAAGGCTGTCATCTACTTTATGCCACGCTTCATTATCCTGACGACACTGCCACTGATACGATACACCCGCGATTTCGGATGTATCCGCTTTTAATATGAGAGGCAAACCGTCCTTGGGACGAATGAACATAGGCTGGCCCGTGAATCCCAGGAGTAGGTACTGCGCGTTCGACTGCGTGGAAGACGTAGGGTCGGTAGTATTTTCAGTGACGCTTTCCTCGATTATATTACTATGTGTTTCTGTGTCCTCCGGGGTATAAAGAGCAGCGCTTGTGTTTTCGGCTCCACGCGTTGTTGGATCGCCTGTGTCCGGTGCTTTATCTTTGCATCCTGCTACGCTGAGCATCAGTGCGAGGGCTGTGGAAACTGTGATCATTTTTCTTTTCATAATATTTTCCTCCTTGGGATCTTGTTTTTAGTAGGGGCATTACGGGTACATGAAGACATCAATAGTGATTTCATCGACCGCTCCGCCGGAAAGGTGGATCATCATTCGCAGATCACCGTTGGTCTCCTCGGTATCGTAGTTATCCTTTATGGCCTTCATTTCGTTCATAAAAGTGTTGAAATCTGAGGCTCTATAAACACTTTTTTCATTGAAGTCATTAATGTATTGATATATTACCTCATTTGCCAGAGGAAGGCTCACGTTTTTATAACAGGGGAAATGGCTGAGATAATCAGTACCAAGATCCTGAAGTTTTTGAGCTGTCTTTTCATCAAGCCATTGTTCCATGGACGATGTGTCTTCACTAAGCCATCCTTCTATGGAGATCATGCCCTGATCGGCTTTTGCATCACTGAATAATGGTTGGGTATAGTGGTTAGGCGAAGGGTATATGTCTAAGACTCTCCCGGAATCACTTAACCCCGTACAATAATACCCATCTTTCAGAACCGAGGGCTCATAGTGCCGGGTTATGCTGACACTTTCAGGCATTCCGTTTACCGATGCCGTAGAATCTACACTGAAGTATTTGAGAGATGTGCATTCGGACAGGGCGATGACGGTAAGCGGATTGTTCCAACACTCCAGAGCGCGGAGCTCCTTCAGTCCGGAGATGTTTAGTTCGGTCAATGTATTCGCAACGACATTGACCAGCTCCAGATTCTGGTTTTGGCTCAAATCCAGAGAATTCAATTGGTTTTGACTGCAACTTAAGTTTTTCAGCGCAGGATTCTGCGACAGATCCAGGTTCGTAAGAAGGTTCTTTTCGCAATACAGTTCGGCGAGCTTCGGGTTGTTGCTTACATCCAAGTCGGATAATTGATTCCCTGAGCAATCCAGATATTGCAAATTCGGAAAGTGGTGTAAGTCCAGTTCCTTCAGGGAATTGCCGGGGCAGATGAGTTTTTCCAGGTTTTCAAAATACTCGATTCCCGTCAGATCATCAAAAGGAGAAACCGTATAATTATCTCCATAATAATATATTTGAGCCGGAAGAGAAAGCTCTTTTACCTGGGAACATTCGGATTGGCTTAATGATCCGTTGCCGTCCAGGTCGAACCGGCTAATTTTTTGTAAATAGGGAGCACTTGTGAAAAAGTCATCTGTAAGGGGAACGCCGGCTTGGGTCGTTAAATATACAGGCGTTGAGTATTGTATGTTTCCGCTGTTGTCTTTAAATGAGCAACGAAACAGATACCCGTCAAATCGATCGACCAAAGGAATTGTAATGGAGTCCGTCCCCGATCCTTCCCAGTATGAATCTTCCCATGGGTCGGTTCCTTTTCGGCATTGCCAGCGATAATAGGTGTCATCCGCTTCGGCAAAATCCACACGCAGTACAATGTCCGTACCAGACTCGGCCTGCAAAACCTCCGGTTTTGCGCTTAGAGGGAGAGTGCGGAAAATGGTTTTCGGTTCGGCCGTCTCAGAGGCAGTTTGCGGAACCTCGGTAGTTCCGGGATATTCCTGTGAGTCAGGTTCTGTTTCTGCAGTCGGAGCAGAGCAAGCTTCGGCAGATGACGCTTCGATGGCAGTCGTTGGTGTGGTCGTTTCCGGCGTCGTCTCTTCCGGTGCTTTATCTTTGCAGCCTGCTACGCTGAGCATCAGTGCGAGGACTGTGGAAACAGAGATCATTTTTCTTTTCATAGCTTGTCTCCTTGGGATCTGGTATTTCCTGATCCGATTTTAATCTAGCAGATGGAAATTGTGAAATCAAGTACTTGAGATCAAGTTTAAAACTCCTGTAACAAACTTTAATATATTTGAAACAGGTGGTAACAGATCTGTAACAATGTTATTACAAAACTGTGAAGAACTGTTACATCGATTTTAAACTTTGTTACTGGAGTTTTAAATCTGCTTTAGAGGGGTAGATTTGCCTGTTTCGTCTTGTTATGCTTGGCTCAGATCCGAAAGAAAGGATGAAAATAAGGAGGATAAATAATATGAAAAAAAGAACAAATATAGTTGCAGCATCCATGGTAGTAGTGCTGGGATTAGCCGGATGTCAGAATAAGGGAGACGGGCCAAGCGACGACTTCGGCGGTAGCGACGACGACTGTGGCAGTTACGACGACGGCTGCAGAGATCAAAACGACGGAGGCCGGGGTCACAGAAGCGACGAAGGAAACAACTGTGAGCACTTCTGAGAAAGTGAACGAAACAGAGGAAAAGGACTTGCTCCCGATTAGTGAAAAGCATTTTCCGGATGCCGCGTTTCGTGCGTATATCGAAGAAGAAGTGGATACGAACCGGGATGTAAGCAAAAACCCGAAATTGACGTACCTATACTGCTCCGATAATCAGCTGGATAGTCTGGATCTCACTGCTAATACTTGTTTGACGAATTTGTATTGCCATAAGAATCAACTTACAAGTTTGAAAGTGTACCCAGATGAATTTACGGGGATCGTAGCAGATCCCGGTGTCGATATCAGCGGCAATGAGAATGGTTACATGGCAACCCTCCGTACGAACGATATGGTAGTGAAGATCGACCCGGTTACCGGAGCGGCAACCTATCCGGATGGAGGGTATAGGTGTTGGGTTATAAATGATAATAATGATCCGGATAATAACATAAAAAGTGTAGAGAGTATAGCAGAAGGGTGGTGTACAGCTGCAAGGGTTGAAAATGGTTATCTCTACATAGATGGGTATATGAATTATTATTTTGACACGTCCGACCACGAAGGACAGATCGGGTACATTGGTGATGGACATCTATGTCTGCCGTTAGCTGAGAATGTGAAGTATTATAGTTTCGGTGAGGGTGCCTACGAAGTAACACAAGATGAAGTTATATACGGACCGATCATTTATGCGGAAATAAAAGACGGCGTTGTTGTAGAGGTTTCATGTTCAGCATGATCCGTCGAAAGAATAAAGACCGCCTTCGGTCGATGTGGATCCGTGAGTACGGATGCATCGAACCGAAGGCGGTTCTTAATGTTTTCTATGGTTTTGTTTACGCTAAATTCGGATCTTCTTTATACCGTGCGAGCAAACGGTTGATGCGCTCGGTCGGATTTAAGAGATCGTGAATGCTGGCGTTGTGGTTCAGGTGATCGATCAGCATCGCGATGTATTTGCTTAAGTCGACAGATACATAGTAGGGGCGGGAGAGCAACTCCGGCGTCTGGTAGATCAGGTTCGTCGTGTAGATGCGGTCAATGACGCCCTGTTCGTACGCTGCATCGAATTTCGCCAGACCGTTGGTGAAGAGACCGAAGGTCACAACACCGAAAACACGGCGGGCTTTACGACGCTTCAATTCGCGCGCTACGTCGAGGATGCTGTCGCCGGAAGAGATCATGTCATCGACGATGATCACATCCTGACCTTCTACGTCGGCTCCGAGAAATTCGTGCGCGACGATAGGGTTGCGTCCATCCACGACTTTCGAGTAGTCGCGGCGCTTGTAGAACATACCCATGTCGACACCCAGACGGTTCGCGTAGTGGATGGCGCGGCGGGTACCGCCTTCATCCGGGCTGATGACCATCAGGTGTTCGGGATCGATGGAAAGATCCTTCTCGGTTTTCAAAAGTGCTTTAATGAACTGATAGATACAGGGCACATCCTCGAAAGAAACGAGCGGGATGGCGTTCTGTACACGGGAGTCATGGGCATCGAACGTGATGATGTTGGATACGCCCATATTGACCAGTTCCCTTAGTGCGATGGCACAGTCCAGAGACTCACGGCCGCTGCGCTTATCCTGACGGCTTTCGTACAGGAAAGGCATGATGACCGAGATGCGGCGTGCCTTACCGCCGATGGCAGCGATCATACGCTTAAGATCCTGGAAATGATCGTCCGGTGACATGTGGTTGACATGTCCGCAGAGTGAATACGTCAGACTGTAGTTGCAGACATCGACCATGAGGTAGATGTCGTCGCCACGGACGGATTCATTGATCACGCCCTTTGCCTCGCCGGTGCCGAAACGCGGCGCCGAGGCCTCGATGATGAATGAGGGCTTTTCATAGCCTGCAAACGAAATCGTGTGGGCCTGCTCGTGCTCACGCTCGCGACGCTGACGCGCCAGGTGTGCATCGACCTGCTTACCGAGTGCTTCGCAGCTCTTCAGCGGAATGAGACCCAAAGGTCCGATGGGAATTGCATTGGACAAAAGTTCGGCTGCCATAATAATCCTCCCGGATGTTTTTTGAAGACGGGACCATGCCCGAAATGTGGGAAATGTTTGATATGCGACCGAAGATCGGGCGACCGCGGCTTTACGGATCGTACCGCTTCGGCGTAAACATATTAGCACTTACCCGGGCCCGTGTCAAGACTCACGAGTGGTTTTTGATCGCGCGACGCACATTAAAGTCCACGCCATCCGTCGTACACAGGAGCGTATACGGGGCGGAAGTGATGCGGTCGACTACACGTTCGGTGTAGGTTCTGCGTAACTGGTCCGGCGTATAATTCGACGTCAGAATGGTGCTTTTCTTCGCGACCAGTCGATCATTGATCATACGGAAGAAATAGGACGCGGTATGTGCCGTGGCCGGCTCCGTTCCCAGATCATCGATGATCAGGAGGTCACAGTCGAAGAGCATATTCGTGCGGTCGATCTCCTCGTCTTCGCTGTCCTCATCCTTAAAGGACCAGGTGTTCTGGCGAAGGGTGGAGAAGGCGTCCGTGGCCGAAAGGTAGAGCACGGAAAATCCGCGATCCATGACCCTGTGGGCAATGCAACCGGAGAGGAATGTCTTACTGGTTCCGGTATTTCCGGTGATCAGCAGACTGTCTGCATTCTCTGTCGAGAAGTTCTCGGCGTAGTTTTTGCAGAAATCCACGATCTGCTCCATAAGGTCACGAACACTCCAGCCGCCGGCCTCGTTTTTCACATCCTCCGGATAGAGACTCATATCGAGCTTATCGAAACTCTGCTCATCCAGGGAGGTGAGGTTCGAGTAGCGGTAGAGCTGCGTGATGATCAGCTGCCGGCTGCAGGTGCAGGGTTTTCCGGCGATGAAACCGGTATCCTTACACAACGGGCAATGATAGTACCGCTCCAGATAATCCTCGGGAATGTTGTTCTCCTTAAGCAGTTGCTTCTGCTTACGTCCCAGTTCCTTCAGCTCCCGGGCAAGTTCCGCGCGCTTTCCGGTCCCTGTGGGTTCACCGCTCAAAGCGGCCCGCGCAGCCTGCGCCGAGATCCGCGCCTGCTCGGCGGCCAGCTCACGGTAGCCCGCGACGTTATCGAAAACTTCGGCGCGCCGCTCATTCTCGATCCGCACGTCTTCATTACGGAGAAGCGAATAGTGACGATTGATCAGGTTTTTGATCTCGTTCGGATAACTCATGCATTCACCTTCTCTTTCAGCTTCTTATAGATCGCCTCGTTCGCATGACGGTTATAATCGTAATCATGCTGCGGGAAATCGTTGTAGTCCTTCTGCGGAGCAGAGACCTTACGCGTTGCAGCGGCGGCCTTCTGCCCGTTGCGATGGGCTTCACCGGCTGTGCGGATCTCATCCAGCGTCCGCAAGCCTGCCTTATTCCAGTTCGAAAGAAGCACGTTGTAATAGTGCAGGATAGAGAGAGAGTCTCCGCTCGAAACGGCCTGGAGCTGACGGCTGCGTGTGCGGTCGCAGGCTTCCAGAAGGATCTCGTCGGAGGATGAACCGAAGGTGTTTCGCCAGCTGTGGATGGAATTCATCTCGCCGATGGTCGGCTTCAGTGCATCCAGTCCGAGCTTCGAGAAGACGATCTTCGTGAACGTGGAGTCTTCCTCGGTATAGAGCGGGTCCGTCTCAAAACGATGTGCATAGGTGAGGTTCAGGAAATCCGAAACCAGCTTCCGCACGTCGTCTTTTTGCGTCGGGATGATATCCTTCAGGCTTTCGTAAACATCGTCCGCGGTTTCCTTAAAGGTATCGAACTTCAGAACGGGTTCCCCGGTCTTCAGGCTCTTTTTGGACTTATACTTCTGGCAATAATCCGCGATCGCGAGGATGGCTTCCTCATCCTGCTCGAAGCGGCGGAAAATCTCCAAAAGAACGTCGACCTGTACACGTTTCAGTTCACGGTTCATCAGCGAGGGCGCCTGCAGCGTCTGCATCAGGATCATGAATCGAGGGTCGGACTCCAACTTCAGAAGTTCGTCCGACTGCTGCGCGGGAACACGGGTCGCGGCCGCCTCCTCCAGTCCGTAGCGCATGGGTTTACGCTCCTGCGCGGGCTCGGAAGGAACGACGGGAACGGCTGTCTCCGGAGCTTCTGCGGGCGCCGAAACCTTAGAAGAAACGGGCAGCTCCGAAACAGGAGCCTCCTGCGCATCTTCCGGGTCGACATCCCGAAGTGTCATCTGCATCTGACCGTCCTCATCATCCTCGAAGATCAGCATCTTCTCACGACGCGGCGTGACCGGAAGAAGCGTGATCGAGGACAGACGTGCCCCCTTCTGCTCCAGCGCGATCAGGCCGTTATCTGCCCAGTAATGCAGGGCATAACAGAGCGAAGTGCGGCTAACGCCGAGCGCTTCCTCCATGTCTTTCAGGCCGATCGAAGCGCCGTCCGGAGCGGAGAGCGCGTTCAGAAGATAAAGATAAGTCTTCAGGCAGAGTGCATCCGCCGTCATCATGTAATCCGTGATAAAAGTGCGCGGCAGCTGGACCGTATCCGGCTGCATGCGGTTGTTAACAGGTATCTGTGCCATAGTTTCTAAGTCCCCATTTTCCTGTGACCGGTGACGACCTCACCGGTTACACTCTACGAAGAATTCTAACACAGAAAGGCGACTTTGTTAAGGCAAAAGCGGCACTTTTTCCGCCCGTTTTGAGTGCTTTTCTTGAGTTCGTTTTGCACTGTTGAAAGTGTTGAAAAGGTGGATAAATCATTTTCCCGTTCCGGGCAAATGTGCCGTTCCCTTCGGCCGTTCGGACGTTTGGAGAGAAGCGGGGAACTTCGGAATCAATCCACAAATAATCCACATTTTCCGCAGCCGCCGGATGGGCAGAAGTCTGTGGAAAATGTGGATAAAAGAGACACCTGAGGTGTATTATTCTTTTGAAAGTAAGTAATCACCGAACTCGTGAATGTTTCCGCTGCCGCTCATGGTTATCAACAAATCGCCGTTGATATCCTGCTTGAGAAGGAAATTCTTCATATCGTCAAATGTCGGACAATAGTGCGCATCGACCCCGTTTTTTCGTAACGCTTCGCACAGAAGTTCGGAGCTGACACCCAGGGTGTCGGTCTCGCGCGCGGGGTACAGTTTCATGAGTACCACGTGGTCGGCCAG
>DBXX01000013.1:0-1816 GCA_002309675.1 Lachnospiraceae bacterium UBA1201 | reverse complement strand
AGCATGCCGCCGTTAAACGGTCCCTTCTTCTCGAAGCGCGCGCCTGCGCCGGTGTACTCCGCGATGGCCGGGACGATGACCTCGGGGCGGATGCCCATCAGCAGCGCCGTTACGATGGCGGAGAGGCAATTGCCCACGTTATGGATGCCCGGAACGGAGAGCTGAACATGCATCAGGCGCATGGCGCAGCCCTTCTTGCATACGTCGAATTCGTAGTAGGGCGTGCCCGGGATCAGGGCAATGTTTTCCGCGTGGTAATCCGCGTTTTTGTCGTTCATATTATAGGTAACGACGCGGCACGGAAGGCCGGCCGTAAGTTCGCCGAGGTTTTTGATGGCGTAGTCGATGACCACGGCGCCTTCGGCAGGAACATTTTCCATGTATTTGCGGAAGGAGTTACGGACGTCGTCCATATCCTTAAAGAAGTCCATGTGCTCCGCCTCGATGTTGAGAACGATCTCATACAGAGGGTACAGGTAGTGGAAACTGTTGGTGTACTCGCAGGCCTCCGCCAGGAAGACGGGGCTCTTGCCGCAGCGAACGGTGCCGCCGATCTTCGGGAGCTCGCTGCCCACGGTGATGGTCGGATCCAGTCCGGCTGCCAGCAGGATGTGGGACATGATCGAGGTGGTCGTGGTCTTTCCGTGCGTTCCGGCCACACCGACCGAGACCGGATATTCGCGCATGATCTGCCCTAACAGTTCGCCGCGGGTCAGCATGGGGATGTTCATTTCGGCCGCTTTCGCGAATTCCGGATTATCCGGATGGATGGCAGCGTTGTAGACCAGCAGGCCGACATCTTCGGTGATGTGGGAGGCGTCATGGCCGATCCACACCTGGAAACCGAGGTTCTTCAAATAATTCGTCTCGATGCTTTCCGCACGGTCGGAACCGGTGACGTGAAAGCCCTTCTCTCTGAGTATGAATGCGAGTCCGCTCATGCTCATTCCGCCGATGCCGATGAAATGAACGTGGCAGGGCTTCTCTGAATCGATCTGAAATGACATAGTAATAAGCCTTTCCTGATGCTGTAAGGTCTGCAGGGCCTTACGGTTCATAATAAATAGTAATTCAAGTATAGCGCAAACCACATCAAAGTGCAAGATGAGGGGGTATTTTCCGCGGGGAAACGAGGCTGTTTCTTACGAAGCATTAATTCTTGTTTACTCTTTCCTTAAGGTTTGGCACGGGTGATTGTCGGTGGAAAATGCGTTTAGTATAATGGTTACAATAGGTTGAATAGTTCCCGCTTTTGCCTTTACGTGCGCATGCGGATGCGGTATAATGAAAGGGCATGAGAGGGGCAAGAACGACAGAAGCAGAAGAGACGAGGAGGAGCCCGATATGTTCGTATATAACTGTAAAATGTGCGGAGCGCCGCTGAATATCGAAGATGGAATGACCGTATGTGAGTGTGAATACTGCGGGACCCGGCAGAGTCTTCCGAAGATCGGAGATGAGAAGAGGCTGGCGCAGATCAACCGCGCGAACTACTTCCGTCAAAACGGTGATTTCGAGCGTGCGGAGCGGATCTATGAAGAACTGATCGAAAACCTGGATGCAGCGGCCAATGCTGCTGCGGCAGAACTGGCGAAAAACTCCGACGCCTCTTCGGAAACCGGCGGGATCGCCGAGGCGCAGGGAGAGGCCTGGGCTGCGATCCAAAAGGCGGATGCAGAGCTGTTCTGGTCGCTGGCACTGTGCCGCTACGGCATCGAGTATGTGACGGATCCGACCACGGGCAGGAAGATACCGACCTGCCGGCGGCTGCAGTATAAGAACATTCTGGACGACGATGACTATCGCCGTGCCGTTT
>DBXX01000097.1 GCA_002309675.1 Lachnospiraceae bacterium UBA1201 | reverse complement strand
GCAGGCCTGCAACCGGTCGTTCTGGAACGCGGCCAATGCATGGAAGAGCGGACGGAAACAGTTCGCGCATTTTGGAAACGTACGGAATCGTACGACCGGCTTCCGAAAGAGGAAATGTATCCGGATCCGGAGAGCAATGTTTCCTTCGGTGAGGGCGGTGCCGGAACATTTTCCGACGGAAAACTCAATACCCTCATCAAATCCAACAAAGATTATCACCGGTACGTTCTGGAAACCCTGGTTTCCTTCGGCGCCCCGGAAGATATAATGATCAGTTCGATGCCACATGTCGGTACCGACTGCCTGCGCAATGTGATCGTAAATATGCGTAAATGCATTTTGTCACAAGGCGCCGACGTACGCTTTCAAACGCGCGTCGATGATATTTCTTTCTGTGAGGAAAGACTTACCGGCCTGAAACTGGCAGGCGGTGAGAACTTAGCGACAGACCGTTGTATCTTAGCGACCGGTCACAGTGCCCGCGATACCTTTCGCATGTTGTATTCGCATGATATCCCGATGGAAGCGAAACCGTTTGCCGTCGGAGTCCGTGTGATGCATCCGCAGAGCATGATCGATAAAGACCAGTATAAAGACGCAGCGGATCGATATGATCTGCCTGCTGCCTCATACAAATTGACCGCACAGGTCGGAGAGGGGCAGACTTCGCGCAGTGTTTACTCATTTTGTATGTGTCCCGGCGGATATGTGGTCAATGCTTCTTCGCAGGCGGGCCGCCTGGCCATCAACGGAATGAGCGACCATGCACGTGACAGCGGCGTGGCTAACAGCGCGATCGTCTGTAATGTCGAGCCTTCGGATTTTCCTTCCGGGGCGGTTTTGGCAGGCGTAGCGTTTCAGGAGGACATGGAGGGCAGAGCGTTCCGTGCCGGACATGGGGCGATTCCGACCCAGCGTATGGGTGACTTTCTTTCGGGTGACGATAAGGATTCGATGGAAAGTTCAAACGAAACTGAAGTAATGACGCCCGTAACAAAGGGCGGGTATCACTTTACGAGCCTGGAGGGTGTTTTGCCGGATTTCGTCAGCAAAGCGATCCGGGATGCATTGCCCGAGTTTGAAAGAAAACTACCGGGCTTTACACGGCCGGATGCGATCGTATGTGCGATCGAGAGCCGTACTTCTTCACCGGTCAGGATCCTGCGAGATCCTGATAACCTGCAAAGCCGTATTGAGGGCTTATATCCATGTGGAGAAGGCGCGGGATATGCCGGCGGCATCACATCTGCCGCGATCGACGGTCTGCGCTGCGCAGACCGGATCATACGGGATGTGTTGCGTACATTTGAAAATATATAATTTGGAGTTTTAGAAATGAACAACCGAGAACTGTTAAAAGACAAGAAGAGAATCGTAGTAAAGATCGGGTCGTCCTCACTGACACATCCCGAGACAGGTGACATCAACTATTACAAAATGGAGCAGTTGGTGCGTACACTTGCCGATATCCGCGGAATGGGTAAGGACGTCGTCCTGGTATCTTCGGGTGCGATCGCCGTGGGCCGCAAGTCCATGGGCATCAAGCCTGAAACCATCAGTCAGCGGCAGGCATTGGCCGCTATCGGCCAGGCTCAGCTGATGATGACCTATCAGAGACTGTTCTCGGAATACAACCAGAAAACAGCGCAGATTCTTATGACAAAGAGCACGATGATCGATGACCTGAACCGCAAGCTCGCGCAGAACACCTTCGAGGAACTGCTGCATATGGGCGTGATTCCGGTCGTTAATGAGAATGACACCGTTTCCACGTATGAGATTCAGTTCGGTGATAATGATCGTCTTTCTGCGATCGTAGCAGCCTTGATACATGCAGACCTGTTGATCCTGCTGACCGATCAGGACGGTATGTACACTGATGATCCGAAGACAAACCCAGAGGCGGAATTCATCGACATCGTTCCTTACGTAAACGAAGCTTACATGAAGATGGGCAAGTCTTCCTCCAGCAGCGATGTAGGTACCGGCGGCATGAAAGCTAAGATGGTAGCCGCACGGATCGCGACCGGTTCCGGTGCAGACATGATCATCACAAATGCAAATCACGTGGAAAAGCTCCTGAACATATTGAACGGAGACCAGATCGGTACTCTGTTCCTGTCACATAAGGATCCCGATTTCGATATTATGGATTGTTTATCGGATGATCATTCATGAGGCAATGACCGAAAGGAAAATGCGGTATGGATATAAGAATAATACCCAATAAAACCGATATGGATTGCAGGACACTCGATGAAGAGTGGCTGCTTTTGATCGATCGGGAGAAGATAACGACCAATATCGGTACCGGTATCGTCCCGTTTAGTCGCATCTATTATTACACTTATAATGTGAAACGCAATGTTCGTGAAGAGATTCTTCCCGACGTTTCGAAGTACGAGGTGGCGAAGTTTTCATTTGCCGAAAAGAACTGCCCGTTTTTGTATTTCTTCACGATCAATTTCGACCACTACCCGAATGCTACCTTCACATTATTCCGTTACAATGCGAAAGATATGACTTGCAGTGAGGTTTATCGTTATGAGGATAACCTGAAAGAGTATGTGACTTCAAAGCATCTTTCGGTTTTCGTCCTTAACGAGAATTACCTCATCATGCAGTTCGAATACCTGAAGGAGCTGGCTTCCGGCCAGTCCGGATATTATGAATTTGCTTCCTTCCTGTACGATATCGCTACGGCAAAGAAGCATCAGATTCGTCAGGATAACATCGAGAAATATGGTCTGCAGCAGATCCTGCCTATCGTGGCCAATGTCTGCGCGCTTAAGATCGGTTATTCTGTATTCGGCCCCGGGGATTCGAAAGAGCGCCTGACGAAGAATGAGGCTGCCCAGGAGGAACTGTGCCTGGTAACGATCTCACAGTTCATTTCCGACATCATCATCGGCAGTAAGGGGCTGACGCGCGAATTGATCGACAGTGTATACTACGAAGAGAGCATTGTCCATGTTAAAAAGCATGGTAAATATCTCATCTATACGAAGGTGCGCTTATTTGATAATTCGGTCGATACGGTGTTCTATCAGTTTTCTACGAAGGAAGTTATCGTGGTACGTAAGGAAAATGCATCCGGTAAGGAGCAGACTTCTTCGTTTTTCAGCCTGGCCGGCAGACCTTGCGTTGCACATTACACTTCGAAACTGCTGGAAATTCTGGATGTGAAGAATAAAGAGATCCTGCTCCGTCTGCCGAAGGACTCCGAGATCGTTGACATCGTTCACGATTACATCGTCCTGCAGATCGGTAAGAAGGGCCTGATCACTGCCCAGAAAACGTTTGAGATATACCAATATCCTTCTGTAAAACTGGTTTCCAAATTAAAGAGTGAATCCTTAAAATGTATCAGCCAGACGATGCAGGATATCAATTTGATCACGAAATAAACGAGGTAGAGTAACAAAAATGGATGAAAAGAAAATACGCCGGATCAATGAACTGGCGCATAAGTATAAAACGATCGGGTTAACGCCCGAAGAGACGGAAGAGCGTGATATCCTGCGTAAAGAGTATATCAAAGCATACCGTGATAATCTTCGCGCGCAGCTCGAAACGATAAAGATCGTACAGCCGGACGGAACCGTGATCGACGTTAAGAAGCGTCACGATGAAAAGTACGGTACCGGCGATGACGAACCGAAAGTCGTCGACGGAGAGTGCTGATATGGGCACGGTAACCCAAGAAAAGAAGATCCTGCGCGAGCAGATGAAGACGCTTCGCGGCGGGATCTCCGACATGGATCATATCCAATACCGGCTGAAGGTTCTCGATTGGTTTCGCAAAGTCTGTGACAGTGCCGACGGAAGCGATACGGATGGTATTAAAAGACCTTCTGCGTTGTTATCCTATATCGATATCGGGAGGGAAGTTCCGACCCGCGGCGTCCTCGATATCGCGCTTATTAAAGGAATACCGGTCTTTTTACCGAAAACGTTCCCAAACGGAGTGATGGTTTTTGTCGGGGTTTCCGATCTTTCAACTCTGGTGGACAGTAAGTACCATATTCCCGAACCGTGCATCGTGCCGGGAGAGACGTTGGTATTGGGACGTCCCGAATTTGAAGAGATCGTTGCAGGATATATAAACGGTTCTTTGAATTACCGGAACATCTTCAGCCCGGCATATGACAATGCAATGATGCTGGTACCCGGGCTCGCTTTTTCCGAAGAAGGCTACCGCCTGGGCTATGGCGGCGGATATTACGATCGCTATGTAAAGGATGCGAACTTTTTGACCATGGCCATGGCCTACGATTTCCAGATCTTTCCCGAAATTCCGAGGGAAGAGCATGACGCGAAATGCGCCCAAATGTATATACTAAAAACACTGTAACGAGGTCCTCTCATGTTAAATGAAAGAGATTTAACCGCATATGAAAACCTGCCTGTGATTCCCGAGAATGAACCGGAGCGCCAGTTTTACTTTATGGCGCAGATCCGCAAGCTCATAAAGCAGCGCGAGGAAAAACTCGGACGTCCGCTGACGGCTTACCACCTGTGCGTCGGATGTCAGATGAACGCAAAAGACTCGGAGAAGCTTCTCGGAGTCCTTTTGGAGTGCGGATATGTCGAAACGGATCAGGAACTGGACGCTGACTTCGTGATCTACAATACCTGCACGATTCGTGAAAACGCGAACCAGAAGGTATACGGCCGCCTGGGTGTTCTGGGCAGCAAGAAGAAGCAGAATCCTGACATGATCATTGCCCTGTGCGGATGCATGATGCAGGAGAGTACCGTGGTCGAAAAGATACGGAAGAGCTATAAGTTTGTAGACATCATCTTCGGCACGCATAACAATTTCAAACTGCCGGAGCTTTTGTTCAACCGCATGATGAACAAAGAGATGATCGTCGATATCTGGGAAGACACGACGATGATCGTAGAAGATCTGCCCGCAAAGCGTGTATATCCGTTTAAATCGGGTGTCAATATCATGTACGGTTGTAATAATTTTTGCACCTATTGTATCGTTCCCTACGTGCGCGGACGCGAGAAGTCCCGTGCGCCGGAGGAGATTCTGGATGAGATCCGCAGGCTAGTCGAAGACGGTGTTGTTGAGGTCATGTTGTTAGGGCAGAATGTCAATTCCTACGGAAAAAACCTCGATACTCCGATGACATTTGCCGAGTTGCTTCAGAAGGTCGAGGAGATCCCGGGCCTTCAGCGGATCCGCTTTATGACTTCCCATCCGAAGGATCTTTCGGACGAACTGATCGAGGTCATGAAGAATTCGAAGAAGATCTGCCGCCATCTGCATCTGCCGCTACAGTCCGGAAGTTCGGAAGTGCTGAAGCGGATGAACCGCAGATACACGAAGGAGCATTATATCGAACTGGCGGAGAAGATCCGCCGCGAGATCCCCGATATCGCTTTGACGACCGATATCATCGTCGGTTTCCCAGGCGAGACCGAGGAGGATTTCGAAGAGACCATGGAAGTGGTTGAACGCATTCGTTATGAGAGTGCATTTACATTTTTATATTCTAAGCGTACCGGAACGCCGGCGGCGAAGTTTGAGGACCAGGTCCCGAAGGATGTCGCGCAGAAGCGTTTTGATCGTCTGCTCGAGAGGGTGCAGAGCATCGCTGCCGAGCAGTGTAAGAAGGATGTCGGAAAATGTGTGGACGTCTTAGTCGAATCCGTTTCGGAGGAAGACGGTAAGATGATGGCCACCGGCCGCATGAGCAACAACACGATGGTCCATTTTGAAGGCTGTAAGGAGCTTTACGGACGCATCGTTCCCGTGAAGATCACGGAGTCAAAGGGGTTCTATTATTTCGGAGCCCTTATTTCCTGACCGCGGGTAGATTTGGAGGTATTTCATGACACCGGTTTCCAAATTATCTCCCATGATGGAGCAATATATCGAAACCAAAAATAAATACAAGGACTGCATTTTGTTTTATCGCCTCGGTGATTTCTACGAAATGTTCTTTGATGATGCCCTGACTGCGTCAAAGGTGCTGGAGATCACATTGACCGGACGGGACTGTGGTCTGGAGGAACGTGCGCCTATGTGCGGGGTTCCCTTCCATGCGGCGGAAGCTTATATCAATAAACTGGTGTCTGCGGGGTATAAGGTTGCGATCGCCGAGCAGATGATCGATCCGAAACTCGCGAAGGGACTGGTGCCGCGTGAGGTCATCCGCGTCGTTACGCCGGGAACCATCCTCAGTGCGCAGGCACTGGATGAGACAAAAAACAACTACATCATGTCCATCTTCTACACAGATCGGAATTTCGGCGTTGCTGTTTCGGATGTTTCGACCGGTGATTTTTCGATGACCGAAATCGGTTCGGAAAATGAATTGATGGACGAGATCTGCAAATTCAGCCCGTCCGAGATCGTCTGCAACGAACCGTTTTTGATGGCTGATTTTGACTTTGAGACTTTGAAGGGCCGTATGCAGGTCGCGATCAGCGCCCTGGATGTCGGCTATTACGAAGAGCACCGTTGCAAGTCTACGCTGCTGGAACACTTTCACGTGGCTTCCCTGGATGCATTGGGACTGTCCGGGTATGACAGCGGAATGATCGCAAGCGGCGTTCTTCTTTTGTATCTTTACGAAACACAGAAGAACCAGATGGAGCATATCACACATATTCGCCCGTACGCGACGGGAGGCTTTATGCTTCTCGATACTTCCACACGCCGGAATCTGGAGCTTTGCGAGACACTGCGGGATAAGCAGAAGAGAGGAACGCTGCTTTGGGTCCTGGATAAGACGAAGACGGCGATGGGCGCGCGCCTGTTACGCCGTTATATCGAGCTACCGCTGCTTTCTGCCGAACTGATCCGCAAGCGTCAGGATGCCGTGGAAGAGCTGGTGCTGAATTACATTGACCGCGAAGAGATTCGCGAGTATTTAAACCCGATCTACGATCTGGAACGACTCCTCGGTCGCATCAGTTATAAGACTGCAAATCCCCGCGACCTGCTCGCATTTTTGCAGTCGCTGTCGACATTGCCTTACATCCATGACCTGCTTTCGCAGCGGTCGAGCGCTCTATTTAAAGAGATGGCCGATAACTTCGATGATCTGCAGGATCTGAAGGAACTGGTCGAGCGCGCGATCTGCGAGGATCCGCCGATCTCCGTGCGCGAGGGAGGTATTATCCGCGAAGGCTTCTCGGAGGAAGTTGACACTTTACGTCTGTCGAAAACGGAGGGTAAGGACTGGCTGGCCGAGCTCGAAGCGAAAGAGCGTGAGGCGACCGGGATCAAGAACCTGCGCATCAAATTCAATAAAGTGTTCGGTTATTCTTTTGAGGTCACGAACTCGTACCTGAATATGGTTCCGGATTATTTCATCCGCAAGCAGACGCTGACGAACGGAGAGCGTTTCACCACTCCGAAACTGAAGGAACTGGAAAATGCGATCCTCGGCGCGGAGGATAAACTGATCTCACTGGAATACGAGCTGTTCTGTCAGGTGCGCGACCATATCGCATCGATGGTCGAGCGTATCCAGAAGACAGCCCATGCAGTCGCGCTTACGGACGTTATCGCGTCGCTGGCGACGGTGGCACAACAATCAAATTACATTCGCCCGAAGATCAATGAAAAGGGCCTGATCGACATCAAAGGCGGCCGCCATCCGGTCGTTGAAAAAATGATGTCGGATAAAATGTTCGTGGAGAATGATGTTCTCCTCGATAATCATAACAATCGTATCGCGATCATCACCGGTCCGAATATGGCCGGAAAATCGACCTATATGCGCCAAGTGGCGCTGATCACGCTGATGGCGCAGATCGGTTCGTTCGTTCCGGCTTCGTCGGCTGATATCGGCTTGTGCGACCGCATTTTCACGCGTGTCGGTGCGAGTGATGATCTGGCGAGCGGCCAGAGTACGTTTATGGTCGAGATGAACGAGGTATCGAACATCCTCAGAAACGCGACGCGAAACAGCCTGATCGTGCTCGATGAGATCGGGCGCGGAACTTCGACGTATGACGGCATGAGCATAGCATGGGCGGTCGTGGAGTACATCAGCGATACGAAACAGCTGGGTGCTAAAACGTTGTTTGCGACCCATTATCATGAATTGACCGAGCTCGAAGGCGCACTCGCCGGTGTGACGAACTATTGCATCGCCGTGAAGGAACAGGGCGACGACATCGTCTTCCTGCGCAAAATCATCAAAGGCGGAGCGGATAAGAGTTACGGTATCCAGGTAGCGAAGCTTGCCGGCGTTCCGGACGCAGTCATACACCGAGCTAAACAGCTGGTCGAAGAGCTTACGGACAATGATATCGCCGTGCGCGCGAAAGAGATCGCGCAGGCTGGCCTCGGTATGAAAGAGAAGAAACGTATCCCGAAAGAGGACGACGTGGATTCCAACCAGCTGACGCTGTTTGACACGGTTAAAGAAGACGAGATCATCGATGATATCCTTTCGATGGACATCGACAATATGACGCCGAGGGATGCATTCAATGCATTGTGTAATCTTCAGAATAAACTGAAGAACCGGATATAGGAGGTGCAACATGGGTAAAATACAGGCACTTTCGCAGGAAACCATCAATCAGATCGCTGCAGGCGAAGTGATCGACCGTCCCGCATCGATCGTAAAGGAACTCGTGGAAAATGCAATCGACGCAAAAGCGACTTCCGTGACGGTCGAGATAAAAGACGGCGGAATGTCATTGATCCGCATCACCGATAACGGCAGCGGCATCGATAAAGACGATGTACGAATCGCCTTCCTTCCGCATACGACGAGTAAGATCCGGTCTGCACTGGATCTGCTCACTGTATCTTCCCTGGGTTTCCGCGGTGAAGCATTGTCCAGTATCGCTGCCGTATGTCAGGTCGAACTGGTAACGAAGACTGCAGATGCGATCTCCGGCACCATGTATACGATCGAGGGCGGACAGGAGAAGTCCATGCGCGACGTCGGTGCACCCGCCGGAACGACTTTTTTCGTTCGAAACATCTTCTTTAATACACCCGCACGCCGTAAGTTTTTAAAATCTGCGCAGACCGAAGCGGGATATATTTCGGCTATCATGGAAAGCATTGCCCTGTCACATCCGGACATTTCGTTCCAGTTGATCGTGAACGGGCAGAATAAACTATATACGAACGGCAGCGGGAAACTGGCCGATGCCTGTTACAGTGTTTTCGGTCGTACGGAAGTTGCTGACTTTTTGGAACTTCCCGAAACGACCTTGGAAGACCGTCTGAAGCTGACCGGTTTTATCGCAAAACCGCATCGTTCCCGCGGTAACCGGGAAATGGAGTATTATTTCATCAACGGTCGTTACGTGAAGAGTAAGATCATCGCGGCAGCGATCGAGGATGGATATCGCGGTTTCCTTATGCAGCATCGGTATCCGATCGTAGCGCTAAATCTGGTCGTTTCTCCGGAACTGATCGATGTCAATGTTCATCCGGCGAAGATGGAACTGCGTTTCCGCAACGAGGATGAGGTGTTCCGTCTGGTACGTGATGCGATCACGGCCCGACTGAAGCAGCAGAATCTAATTCTGGACTCGGATGAAGATGAAGAAGACGAAGCCGGAAAGAATGCAAAACCTTCCGCGCCGGCTCCCGAGCCTTTCATGAAGTCCAGGGAAACCATGAACCGCGTGCATTCGCAGAGTATACGTCCGGAGTATGTTACTGCCGATCTGAAGCCTTCGGTGGCCGATATCAAAAAGACGATCGCCGCTTATGAGGGCGCGGCTCCGGAGCATGAAGAGCCGGCAACTGCAAAAGAAGCGTCGCCGTTGCTTAGAGGGGATACGTTCCTGGTCGGCGATGATGAAGATGATCTTCCTGATTTCACGGAAAACATTCCGGTGAAAAAAACGAATAGTCCCGAGCCGGAAGTAAAAGCGTCCGTTGTGCAGAACGTTTTAACGGAACCTAAAACGCCTTATACAGCAAAGCCGGTCGAGACGAAGGACGAAGAGCAGATCACCTTATTTAATGATGAACTGCTTCGTAAGGAACTTAAGTCTAAGCATAAATTGATCGGCCTGATCTTTGATACATACTGGCTGATCCAGTTTGAGGATAAACTGTTGATCATGGACCAGCATGCTGCCCACGAAAAGGTGCTCTACGAAAAGAATGTCAAATTCTTTAAGGAGAAAAAGGCGGAATCACAGTATATCAGTCCTCCGATCGTCCTGCACATCACACATCGGCAGCAGCAGTGTCTGGAGCAGTATCAGTCATACTTCGAGGAGTTTGGTTACGAGATCGAGGGTTTCGGTCCCGACGCCTATGCGATCCGTGCTGTGCCTTCGAACCTTTATAACCTGGACCAGCAGGAACTTTTCATATCCCTTCTGGATGAACTCCTGGATTATGCGTCGCTTCGCACAGAGGAAAGTGCGAAGGAGATGGCATTTTCCCTGTTTATTACCAAACTGGCGACTATGGCCTGCAAAGCCGCCGTAAAGGGCAACATGGCGATCTCATTTGCCGAGGCCGACAAACTGGTCGATGACCTGCTGAAACTGGACAATCCTTACATGTGCCCGCATGGAAGGCCGACCCTGATCTCCATGTCGAAATACGAACTGGAGCGTAAATTTTCCCGAAAGATATGATGGATAAAAGACCTTTGATCGTACTGACCGGGCCTACTGCTGCCGGAAAGACCGAGCTGTCGCTGCGCGTCGCCGAGCAGTATGGCTGTGAGATCATCAGTGCGGATTCGATGCAAGTATATAAATATATGGATATCGGTTCCGCGAAGATCGGGGCCGACGAGATGCGGGGGATCCGTCACCATCTGATCGATGTGCTGATGCCGGAGGAGGAGTTCTCGGTGTATCGCTTCGTACAGATGGCGAAACAGGCCATCGACGAGATCTACAGCCGTGGGAAGATCCCGCTCGTAGTCGGCGGCACGGGCTTTTATATCCATGCGCTTTTGTATGATGCCGAATTCACTGAGGAGAATGCGGACAATGAACTGCGCACCCGCCTCGAAGCATTGGCCGAAGAGATCGGACCGGAAGCCTTGCATGAACGGCTCCGTGAGGTCGATCCCGAAAGTGCAGGGATCATTCACCCGAACAATGTAAAACGCGTGATACGGGCTTTGGAGTTTTATGAGCAGAACAACCGTCCCATATCGCAGCACAACGAAGAACAACGTGCAAAAGAATCACCCTACGATTTTTGCTATTTCGTCCTAAATATGGACCGTTCAGTCCTGTATGATAGGATCGAGAAAAGAGTCGATCAGATGGTGAAAAACGGCTTAAAAGCCGAAGTTGAACGGCTTCGTGATATGGGGTATTCGCGTGAGCTCGTCTCTATGCAGGGTTTGGGATATAAAGAGTATCTGGATCACCTGAATGGTGAAATATCCGAAGAAGAGGCGATCTACCGCATTAAACGCGATACCAGACATTTCGCAAAGCGGCAGCTCACCTGGTTTCGCCGCGAGCGCGATGTGATCTGGCTTGATAAAAAAGTCTGTGCGACAAAAGAAGAGGAAGAAGCGGAGATCGATAGGCTGCTCGATCAGATCGACGGTTATGTTCGCTTTGTGATAGAGTAGGAGAAGTATTTTGGATAATTCAACGGATAAGCAGTATCTGATCAATATGTATGAGAAACTCGGCATTTCCCGCGAGGTTTATGAGAGCGGGGAACGGGCAATGGAAGCCTTAAAGGAGCGTTTCGAGCGAATCGACCGTATCGCCGAATGCAACCAGATGAAGGTGCTTGCGGCGATGCAGGAGAACCATGTGGGAGAGAGCGACCTGCTCCCGACTACCGGTTACGGTTATAATGACGGAGGCCGTGATAAGCTGGAAAGCGTCTACGCGGCGACTTTTCACACCGAGGACGCAATTGTGCGTCCGCAGCTCATTTCGGGCACACACGCGCTTACAGTGGCATTATTCGGCGTTTTACGGCCGGGGGATGTCCTGCTTTCGGTCGCTGGCAAGCCCTATGACACGCTGGATGATGTGATCGGCATTTTCCGCAAGGCAGACGGCTCGCTTCGTGATTTCGGCGTAAGTTACAAGCAAGTTGATCTGAGCGCGGACGGGGAGCTGGATCTGGCTGCGATCGAAGAAGCGGTGAAACAGCAGCCGAAAGTCGTTTATCTTCAGCGCTCCAAAGGCTACGAGACGCGTAAGACTTTCTCGACTGCTGATATCGCAGAGATGGTGAAGGTCGTCCGCAAGGTACATCCGCAGGCGATCATCATGGTCGATAATTGTTATGGCGAATTCACAGAGCTTCGGGAGCCGACGGACGTAGGAGCGGATATCATCATCGGATCGCTCATTAAAAATCCCGGCGGCGGTCTGGCTCCGGTCGGCGGATATATCGCCGGTAAGAAGAAATACATTGAAATGTGCGCTAACCGCATGACCAGTCCGGGCTTGGGTAAGGAAGTCGGTCCGAACCTCGGCACGATCCGCAGCTTTTATCAGGGATTCTTCCTTTCTCCGACGGTTACCGCCGGAGCGGTAAAAGGTGCGATCTTCCTCGCAAAACTGTTTGAAGATCAAGGATTTTCCGTATTTCCCGCTTCTTCCGAAGATCGTTACGACCTGATCCAGACCGTGACCTTCCGTGATCCCGAAGGGGTATGCGCTTTTTGCCGCGGTATTCAGGCAGCTGCTCCCGTGGACAGTTATGTTACGCCTGAGCCTTGGGATATGCCTGGCTACGATGCCCAGGTGATCATGGCAGCAGGAGCTTTTGTTTCCGGGTCTTCCATCGAACTCTCCGCAGACGGTCCGATGAAGCCGCCCTATACGGTATATTTTCAGGGAGGTCTCACCTTTGAGCATGCGAAGTTTGGTGCTTTAAAAGCACTGGAAGAAGTTCGGAAGTATAAGAAGAATAAGGGCTGATACACGATCTGTCGAAATATGAGGGGCAATAAATGCCACTATACATTGTCCCTGATATATGATAAAATTAAAAATGCTGAACGACCATTTTATTCCTTTCAGAGCAGAAGGAGTAATATGAGACATCTCGCTATGAAAGAGATCCCGATCGACCAGCGCCCGTATGACAAATTCGAAGCATTGGGCGTTCATGCGCTTACCGAAGTGGAATTGCTTGCGATCCTGCTGCGTTCGGGAGATCAAACCAAGAACTCATTGGAACTGGCCAGGGAAGTACTGGAGCTTCCTGAGGTAAACGGCGTCGGCGGACTGATGAACGTTTCCTACCACAACCTCGTCGCGATACGGGGCATCGGCAGAGTCAAAGCCACCCAGCTGCTCAGTATGGCAGAATTGGTGCGGCGGATCCTGAACTGTAAGAAGGATGGCGTGAAACAGGCGTATTCCGATCCGGAAGCCATCGCCTCTTTGTATCAGGCGGATCTGGCTTACTGCCCGGTCGAACAGGTCTGGCTGACGTGCCTGGACACGAAGAACCATCTGATCGCGCGGGAAATGCTATCGCAGGGCACCGTGAATTCCACCATGATCTCTCCGAGAGAGATCTACCTGTCTGCCATAAAACATGGGGCAGTCGGTATCATTCTGGTCCATAATCATCCGAGCGGCGACTGCATGCCGAGCAACGAAGATATCGATCTGACCTTGCGTACACTCGAGGCCGGAAAGAACCTGGGAGTGCATCTGCTGGATCATATTATCATCGGCGGAAATGCTTTCTACAGTCTGAAAGAACACGGAGTTTTCAAATGAAAAAGAGAAGATTCGATTTCCTTTTTTCAATTAAATACATTTTGTTGATCTTGACCATCATCTGTTTGGTTTCTTTGGTCATCACGTATTCGAGGGGAGACACGATCGGGGTCTATAAGACCGCGGTCTCAAAGCTGTTTTCTCCCATATCGAACGCGATCACCGGGATCGGGGATCATTTTTCCGAGAAGAAGAAACTGAATGCAGATAAGGAAGAGCTTCAGGCACGGATCGACCGGTTAGAAGAAGAAAATCGATTGCTTCTGGAACAACTTAAGAAATATCAAAGCGACTATTATTCACTCAATGAAATGAAATCTTTGCTCGAGATTAAAGATGAATTTGCTTCGTATCCGATGGTGGGAGCGAAGGTCATTGCAAAAGAAAACGGAAACTGGTTTTCAAAATTCACGATCAACCGCGGCAGCAATGACGGTATCGAAAAGGATATGAATGTTATTGCTGCCGGCGGATTGGCCGGTATCGTCACTCAGGTAGGACCCGATTATGCAGTCGTAACATCGATCCTGGATGACCAGATGAACGTCAGCGCCATCGGCAGAACCTCCCGCGCATCCTGTATGGTCATGGGAGATATTGATGCTATGTCGGAAGGATATATCCGCCTGATGTACATGAAGAAAGACGCCGATATCCGCGAATACGACGAGATCATCACTTCACCTACGAGCAGTAAATACCTTCCGGACCTGACCATCGGTTATGCAGTTCTGTTGCAGACTGATCCGAATAACATGACGATGTCCGGTTATCTGATCCCCGCCGTGGATTTCGAGAACATCGAGAATGTCATGGTGATCATGAAACGGAAGTAAGTCGACCTTATGCCGACGGGAGAGTAACCTATGAAACGCATCCTTTTGCAGAGCCTTTTGATGGGCATTCTCATCATCCTTCAAGTCAGTGTCCTGAACCGGATTCCGTACTTGAACACCTCGCCGAACTTAATATTGATCTATACATTTTCGGCAGGTCTGCTCCGCGGAAGCGTGAATGGTATGCTCACCGGTTTCTTCGGTGGCCTTATTATGGATGTCATCTTAGGCCAATACATCGGTTTTTCTTCTCTGATCTATATCGTTATCGGTTTCCTGACCGGCCTTACCTATCAGCGCCTCACGACAGATGTGCCTCTGGTACCGATATTGATCGCATTTTTCAGCGAATGGATCTACCATTTGTATATATACATATTCCGGTTCCTCGTTCGTAACCGCTTGAATTTCGGTTCGTACTTCAAGAACATCATTTTTCCGGAAATCGTTTTTACCGTGGTTGTCTCCATCATTTTGTTCGGATTGCTGTATTATGGGAATAATCTTTTGGAAGACAGCGAGAAAAGGAGTGCTTTGAAGTTTGTTTAAGGAGATATTAAAGATCTGCAAGGAGATCATGCAGCGGTTTTTCCGTTCGCGCCTGTTCCCCGTAATGCTGATCTACCTGTTGTTATTCATAGTGCTGATCACACGATTGTTCCGGCTCCAGATCGTGGAGCAACAGGAACATATGGATAACTATATCCAAAAATCCCTGAATAAGATCACGACTAAGAGCACTCGCGGGAATATCTACGATCGAAACGGGGTCATACTGGCGAAAAACAATTTAGTATATTCCGTTACCTTAAAGGATACCGGCTATTATATCAAACATGCACAAAAGAACCAGTGGGTATATGAACTGGTGACTCTTTTGGATTCCTGTAACGAGACCTTTGAAACGTATTTGTCTCTGGGCCTGTCCGGTTCTGATAAGGAAGGCGAGATCTATACCTATACGTCATCGTCGGAGACGCAGAGACTGCGTCTGCTTCGTGATGTCTATGGTCTGCAGAATACTTCCCAACTCGATGATGCAGCCGGTAAATATCCCTCTGATATTTCAGCCGATGAAGTTGTTAAGATGCTCGAGAAGAAGTTCTATTTTGAACGTTGGGTAGACGAGGATAATAATCCTATCCAGGTTTCTCCCGTCGTTAAACTGAAGATGCTGAATATCCGATGGGCTTTATACAACATGCGTTATACAAAGTATAAATCCATCGTTGTCTCCAGTAACGTTAAAGACCATACCGTGTCCAGCGTATTGGAGCATGCTGACGAGATCGTCGGCGTTGACGTAGAAGAGGAGTATGTACGCGAATACCCGGACGGACAGTATTTCGCCCATATCATAGGCTATACAGGTAAGGCCAGCACCGACCAGCTTGCGGAATTACAGTTAAAAGATCCGAACTACGAATACGGTGACATCATTGGCCGAAGCGGTATCGAAGAATTGATGGAGCTTTCGCTGAAAGGCACAAAAGGCGAACGGTCCATGTATTTGGATGCAGCCGGAAAGGTCATTGAGGTCATCAGTGAAAAGCCTGCCGAAGTAGGACAGGATGTATACCTGACCATAGACCATGATCTGACCATCGCCTGCTATCATATTCTGGAGCAGACGCTGGCTTCCGTTATCTGGGATAAATTGGTTTTCGAAGACATTGATACCAGCGAGCTTTCTTCGGATGATGTCGTGATCCCGATAAAGACCGTATATTTCCAACTGATCAATAATAACGTCCTTTCTACGCAGCATTTCTCAGACCCGACCGCCGGTGATGAAGAAAAAGAGATCTTTAACGCTTATAAAGCCGAATATGCTAAGGTCGTTGCTTCGGTAAAGGAACAGCTTTCTGCCGATCAACACAAAAAACTGAATGATCTGGATGATACTTTACGTGATTACATGATGCTGATTTATAAGTATTTGAGCGAAGAAGCGAAGATCATTCAGACCGATCGCATCGAAAACAATCATCCGAAGTATAAGCAGTTCACTTCCGGCGAACTATCCCTGCATGATTTCATCTATACAGCCATCGCCAATGAATGGATCAATACTTCCGCATTTTCCGATCTCGGCAAATATGTCAACGGTGATGCGGTCTACGATATGATCCTGAACGAACTGTTTTCCAACCTCGAGAATTATGAGGCTTTCTCCAAACGAATCTATAAGAACCTGATCCGTGACGAAGTGATCTCGGGTTCGCAGATCTGCCTGGCGCTGTATTCGCAGAAAGTATTGGAGCCGGATGCAGAGAGCATTCAGCTTCTGAAGCGTGCAGGTGCGCAGCAGACTTATGAATTTATGCGCAAATGCATAAAGGATATAAAGATCACACCTGCACAGCTGGCCCTGGATCCCTGTAACGCATCATCGGTCGTTACCGACGTTAAAACGGGTGAAGTTTTAGCCATTGTTTCGTATCCGGGGTACGATATCAACCGGTTTTCCGGCACGGTCGATGCTTCCTACTACAGCGCTTTGCTGAATGATGCGTCTAATCCTCTTTATAACTATGCGACACAATCCAGAACGTCACCGGGTTCCACGTATAAGATGCTGACCTCGATCGCCGGCCTGGAAGAGAAGGTCATCACTCGGGATGAACTGATCGAGTGTCTCGGTATCTATGACAATGTAACACCTTCGCCTCGATGCTGGATCTTCCGCAGCGATGGCGTGACGACGCACGGCCCGTTGAATCTGGTCGGCGGTCTGGCGAATTCCTGTAACTACTATTTCTATGAAGTCGGTTATCGCCTGAGTACGGATGCAAGCGGAAACTATAATGAAAGCCTGGGCCTTGCGAGATTGAAGACCTATGCCGAGAAATTCGGTTTCGGATCGCTGTCCGGCATCGAGCTGGATGAAACAAACCCGATGGTTTCCGATGCATTTCCCGTTCTGTCCGCCATCGGACAGGGTACCAACAACTATACGACGGTACAGTTGGCGCGCTATGTAACCGCCATTGCCAGCAGCGGTAATCTGTATTCGTTATCATTGATCGATCGTGTAGCGGATGCGGATGGCAGAACGATCACGGATTATACACCGGAAGTCCAGAAGATCGAAGGCGTGTCCCAGGAGTCATTCCGTACGGTCCAGGAAGGCATGCGTTCCGTAGTTCGCGAAGGTACGGTAAATCTCTATTTTAAGACTTCTGATATCGATATCGCAGGTAAGACGGGTTCCGCTCAGGAAGATACGCACCGTCCGAACCATGCGCATTTCGTGAGTTATGCGCCTTATGATAATCCGGAGATCGCGGTTACGGCTTCGATCCGAAACGGTTATACATCGGCTTATACGGCGATGCTGGTGCGCAATATCTATGAGTACTATTATAAAGAGATCACCCTCGACGAGGTGATCAGCCGTGGTGCTTCCAACAGTAACAACGGCGACGTCGGAGACTGATCTGGTAAGGAGGTATGGATCGTGAGTGTTGTGATCGCAATAACATCCGGAAAAGGCGGAGTCGGAAAAACGACTTTATGTGCAAATCTAGGTTATGCATTGGCTCAGGCCGGAGCCAAAACGATCGTGATCGATCTGGATACCGGCCTACGTAATCTGGATCTTCATATGGGAACGGATATCCCGATCGTCAATAACCTGATGGACATCGCAGAAGAGCGCTGTGAGCCGGATCAGGCCATGGTCGCGATAAAGGATGCCCCGAACCTGTTTTTAGTCGCTGCGGCCCAGACCCGGTCGAAGAGCGCATTGACCAAAACAAAACTGTCTGAAGCGTTAAACAAACTGCGTCCGTTAGCAGATGTGATCCTGCTCGATTGTCCGGCCGGTATCGATAACGGTTTTATCGAAGCAGCAACTCTGGCTGATCGAGCCCTGGTGGTCACAACCCCGGACCGGACATCTGTCCGTGATGCAGATCGGGTGATCGGGATATTGGAGGCGGAAAATATGCATTCGATCGATCTGGTGATCAATATGGTGCAGAAAAAGTTGATCCGCAAACAGGTCTGCATGTCGATTGAGGAGATCGAGGAAGCCTTGCATGGAAACTTGATCGGTGTCTTTCCTATGGAGCTTAAGATCGCACAGGAGAATAATCTGGGCAGGTTTTCTTCCCGGCGCAAACACGGAAGCGGAAAGACATTTCGAAAGGTCGCAGCTTTTCTTATGAAGGACATTGTTCCCGAGAATAAAGAAAAAGAACCTGCTCCCGACGAGAAAAAAGAAAACAAATAATCTGAAAGATAATAAATCATCGTTAAGCCCGAAATACGGAGAAAGGAGGCAGAATGTTCAAGAAGTATAACCTGAAGAACTTAAACGTTCGTATCATCATCATCGTTATCCTGCTTTGCGCGATCGGCTTCCTTTTGATCCGCAGTGCCACAAAAGATAATATCGATTATCAGAGCATGCCGCAAAGGCAACTTTTCGGTATAGCGGTCGGGCTCATAACAATGACAGTCATGATGCTGGTCGATTACAACTTCTTTTTCAAAGCGTGGCCCGTCGTTTTTGCGACCAGTCTGGCTCTGCTTTTAATGGTGCGTTTTTTCGGAAGTACGACTCTCGGTGCGAAACGCTGGGTAGACCTTCCCGTGATCGGACGTGTTCAGCCTTCGGAGTTTTCTAAGATCGCGATCATTCTGAACCTTGCGGCCATACTGAATTATCGTAAAAAACATGTGAATTCACCGCTTACCTGGGGTATGATTCTGGCTCTGATCGCTCCCCAGCTTCTGCTGATCGTGATCCAGCCGGACCTTTCGACGACGATTCTGTGTACGATGGCCATCCTCACCATGATCTATGTCGCAAAGCTCAGTTATAAGATCATCGCGATCGCATTGGCCGTAGTCGTACCTGCCGGTATTTGGTTCATCTATTCGCTGCTGAACGGAGATAATCTGTTCCTTAAGCAGTATCAGGTGAATCGTATCCTTTCCTTCGTGGATCCGCAGAAGTATCAGGATAAGATCTACCAGCAGGAAAATGCAGTCATGGCGATCGGCAGCGGCGGCTTCTGGGGTAAGGGCCTTAATACGACCAGTTTTGAATCGGTTAAAAACGGTAATTACCTGTCGGAAGCACAGACAGACTTTATCTTTACCATAGCGGGAGAGGAGCTCGGATTTGTCGGCTGCATGATCATCCTGGGCCTGTTTATCGCATTGATCATCGAGATCATGGTCATCGCAAAAAACGCAGACAGTCTCGGCGGACGTTTGATCTGCGTCGGGGTAGCGGGTTTCTTTACGTATCAGACGTTCATCCATGTAGCGGTAAACCTCTGGCTCATGCCTAACACCGGACTTCCGTTACCGTTCGTCAGTTACGGTTTAAGTTCGATCATCAGTAGTTTCATGCTGCTGGGACTGGTTTTAAATGTCGGCCTGCAGCGCAAGAAGAAGGAAAAGAAAGAAAGCATTTTCAGCGATCTGTAAAGGAGAGAACATGAACATAGGATTTATCGCGCATGATGCGAAGAAAGTATTGATGCAGAACCTGTGTATTGCGTATCGCGGTATACTCAGTAAGCATACCTTATACGCGACTGCGACGACCGGTCAGTTGATTGAAAATGCTTCCGGCCTTACGGTCAATAAATTCAATGCCGGGCATCTGGGCGGCGAGACCCAGCTCGGTGCCATGATCGAAAACAACGGCATCGATATGGTGATCTTTTTACGCGATCCGCTCAGTGCGAAGAGGGGCGAGCCTGATGCTCATGCCGTGATCGCTTTGTGTGATGTACACAGCATTCCGCTGGCCACAAACCTCGCTACGGCTGAACTTCTGATCAAAGCCTTGGAACGCGGAGACCTGGACTGGAGGGAGGCTTACAAATGATGCGAAAACGCTTTCGATCCATGCATACAGCGATCTCCCTTATATTGACCGCATGCTTGCTTTGCTTCTGTATTACAGGCTGCGCTTCAAAAGACGATATCATGAAACCGTATACGCCCATGGGACATACGAAAGAATCGGATGCTACTGCGGAGGTTTCCTATACAAATGATATCGATAAGCCCGTAAAACGCCTCGACGGAGTGTCCGGCAACACGATCTTTATCAAAGATGACAGCGAATATGATACGGCCGAAATCACGGCAGGTCAGGCACTTTTGGTGAATCTAACCAGCGGCGAAGTGATTCTCAGCAAACAGGCGCTAACTGCCATCCCTGCAGGTAATTTCACAAAACTCTTCGCTGCCTATATAGTATTCAGTGAGGAAGAAGACCTGAGCCGGACGGTATCGATCTCTCAGGATACCAATAACTTAAGCAGCAACCTCGTGCGGTGCAAATTCCAAAAGGACGACACCTATAAGATTGAAGATCTTCTGTATGCTTCCTTAATGTATTGTGCGAATGATGCGGTGATCGCCCTGGCTTTAGGACACCCGGGCGGCAGCATTTCTTCATTTGTGAAGGATATGAATGCATTGTCCGAGAAACTGAACTTGAAGTCGACCGAGTTCTCGAATATTTACGGATATCCCGTAAACGGATCGAAGCAGGAGACTACGTTACTCGATGTTTTCACGGTCACACGGGAAATGTTGGATAAGTATCCTGCATTTACCGGGATCATTTCAAAACCGGTCTATTATTGCACCTACCAAAACAGCAAAAATGAACCGCTGAGCGTGAACTGGAACTCCGCGCTTCCCTACTATAATACGGAAGAAAACTACGCACTTCCGGAGCATCTGAATCTCGAGTTGATCGGCGGAATCTGTGAGCCCGACACAAGCGCGCCCACGCAGATATGCTGCGTATTCCGCGACTATTACGGGACCATGTATCTGGCACTTTTGGCTGGCTGCACATCCTATGAACATTGTTACGAACAGATGCAATATCTGGTTTCGCGCATTCCGGCCATCTACTAAGAAACAGGATTCTTTTTGTCTTTTTGTGTTGCATTCATAGCCGGTTTGATGTATAATTAAACCATGGTTGAGACGTGAAAGTTGAATTCAAAATAAACGAAAACGGAGGACTAACACATGATTGAAATTATAACCGGTAGAAAAGGAAAAGGGAAGACAAAGTACCTTCTAGAGAAGGCAAATCAAGCGATGGAAGAAACACGCGGAACCATCTGCTACGTGGATAAATCCACAAAACACATGTATGAGTTGAATAATCAGATCCGACTTATCAATGTTTACAGTTATCCGGTTTCTTCTTATGAGTCGTTTATCGGATTTGTATCCGGTCTGATCGCACAGGATTACGATCTGGATAAGATCTATTTCGACAGTTTCCTCACCATTTCAAAACTTGAAAACGATTTGAGTCGTCTTTCCGAAGCCATCAGTACTCTGTATTCCATGAGTGAAAAATTCCATGTTTCATTCGTCCTTTCCATTTCACTGGATGAAGCGGATCTGCCGGAGTATATTAAACAATTCGTAACATTATCACTGTAATAAATGTTAATGGATAAAGGGGTGCGTTATCGCAGCCCTTTTTCTAAAGGGTATGAGAACGATCACGAAAGGAGGTTAAAGCCGTGAGCCGTCGATCCGAACATCACATTCGACATTCGAAAAACGATCTACGCAGTCAAAGGGCCATGAAAAATGACATGTACCTACCGTACTGGGCTTTGATTGCCTTAGCTATTTGCATTCTGTATTTCGTGATCTCGATCTTCCGGTTGAACGATCACCGCTCGGTTTCCTCTTTTCAGGTCATCAGCGGAAGTAACAGTACATCGAATATCTATTCGGCCGTCATATTGCGCGATGAGAGTATCGTGACCAGTCCTATGGACGGCTACATGAACTACTACACGAAAAACGGAGAGCGTATCGGAGCTACGTCGATCGTATGCACGATGGATGCGAAGGGTGACTTCTTCAAAAGGATGGAAGAAGAACTGAAAGCCCACGAGAATAACGATCTTTCCGAGGAGACTTTAAAAGGTTTCCAGAACGTATTGTCCCAGTTTAACCAGAACTTTGATGTCCATGATTATTCCCGCCTCTACTACGGGAAATACGACATCACAACGGATCTTATGGACCTTTTGAATACCGACGTATATAAACAGATCTCAAAGAATGCTAAAGGAGAGTCGGTCTTCGAAACTATTCGCAGTACGGTTCCCGGTATCGTGATGTTCAGTTACGATAATTATGTATCCCTTAAGCAGGAAGAGATCAACGGCAGCCTGTTTAACAGATCCAAATATGAATTAAAGAAGATCCCTGCGGGTTCGCATGTTGAGAAGGATGCTCCTTTATATCGTATTGTTAACTCGGATGCATTTTCCGTGGTATTTCCTCTCGAAGAAGAAGATAAACTTCAGTATTTCCTGACCCAGAGGATCACGCTTATCTTCAAGGAAGAGGGGGTTACCCTGGAGGGGGCGTATTCGCACTTCTCGGGTGCAGATGGAAAGCGTTATGCAAAGGTCGATTTCTCCGGTAACGGTTATCCGTTCCTGAATTTACGCTTTGTGAATGTCCAGATCGCGGACAGCAATATATCCGGCTATAAGATCCCGAAAGAGGCCGTGACGGAAAAAGAATACTTTTCCGTGCCTAAGGATTACGTGAATACTTCCAAAGCGAATCCGTACATGATGGTATATACCGATAACGGCACGCTTTCCAAACGGCAGGTATCCATCATCAAGACTACGGAAGATGAATATGTTATATCCGGTTCGGATCTCGAAAGCGGAGATGAGTTATACTATAAACCCGATGAGGATATCCCGTATGATGCATCGAAAGAAAATGTAGCTTCGGTAAACCTGCGATATCGTCTGTTTAATACAACTAAGATCAAAGGTGTATATAACATTGACCGCGGATATACTGTTTTTAAGCCGGTCGAGATCATTTATACGACCGGAGACGGATACTATATCATCGATAAAGATGCACCTTTCACCGTAAAGGAATATGAACGCATTTCCAATAACGCGGCAGACTATGAAGAAGGAGATTTCGTCTACTGATGATTAGCGTTAAAGAAAACTTGTATGATATAAAACGGAGAATAGAAAAATCTGCTATTAAAAGCGGGCGGAATCCCTCCGAAATCACCCTTATTGCGGTAAGCAAAACCAAGCCTGTAAGCATGCTGAGAGAAGCCTATGATGCCGGGCAGAGAATATTTGGTGAAAACAAAGTTCAGGAGCTCTGCGACAAGGTTCCGCAGATGCCCGAAGACACCGAATGGCACCTGATCGGTCATTTGCAGCGAAACAAGGTAAAGTATATAATAGGGCAAAATCAGCCCTCTCTTATACATTCTGTAGATTCTGAGCGGTTGGCCGCTGAGATCGATAAAGAGGCAAAAAAGAGGGGAGTAACGGTCGATATCCTGCTCGAAGTAAATGTTGCAAACGAGGAGACAAAGTTCGGAATCTCCCTCGAACAAGTCCCTGAAATGATCGACAAGATCGCTACTTTTTCGAGCCTTCGCATAAGAGGCCTGATGACGATCGCTCCATATGTGGAAAATCCCGAAGAAAATCGTAAAATTTTTCAAGATTTGCACAAAGTTTTCCTTGACAATCGGTCGAAAAAAGCACATAATGTATGTATGGATGTTTTGTCCATGGGAATGACAAATGATTTTGAGGTTGCAGTAGAAGAAGGGGCGACCATGGTAAGGGTCGGAACCGGTATTTTCGGTGAGCGAGACTACTCCATGAAATCATGAGTCATAACAGGCAGATAACAAGAACGATTCATCGACGTATATAGATTATGATTATTTCGGAGGGAGAAAAGAACTATGGGATTTATGGAGAGCTTCAACTTCAAGAACATTTTCAAGATCAATCCTGACTCAGATTACGATGATTTTGATGATGATGACTTCGAAGACGAGTTGGAAGAAGAGGAAGAGGAATTTGCGGCACCTAAGAAGTCGAGATTTTTCCGCAAGAAGAAAGAAAGATATTCAGAGGAAGAAGACGAGCTGGATGATGCACCTGCAAAGACATATGCTTCACCTGATTTTTCCCGCAAGGCAAAAGAAGCCGAGCCTGCTCCTCGTAGTTTCGGACCTCGTCAGGTTTCAACAGGAGGTGTAGCTAAATTGAATCCTCGTAACGTGAATGTGAACGAGATCAGTTTGATCAAGCCGAAGAACGATGATGATGCGAAGGCAGCGATCGACGCTCTTAAAGAAGGCAAGACCGTAATCTTAAATCTTGATGGTTTAAACAATGAGCTCGCACAACATGTATTTGATTACATTTCCGGTGCCAGCTATTGCATGGGATGCAATCTCGATACGATCGCAAGCAGTATTTTCGTATTCAGCCCGATTCATGTCCAGCTTTCCGGCGATTTCAAGGGTGATGCTAAGGGCTTAGAGACTTCCACCGGAAGTTTCCGCACGACCCGTTATAATGAGTATTGATCAAAGACATAATCCCGCGGATGATACAGCGGAATTACTTCTTACAAAGCGTCATTTGATGGATTTGGCATATCGCTGTGAGCAGAGATCGGTACCGATGTTCAGTCGGTTCCTTAATCTGGCTGAGCAGTCGTTGATTGCAGAAGATGTTCAGGCCTTTGCAGGCGTGGATGTTCATATGGACGGCGGACATGAATTTGCCGAACGGAGAGTGGCCTGTTTTTATCCGAGGGGTGCTCAGTATTTTGAAGATACTGCGCCCCCTTTTTCTATGATTACGATTCGTCCGAAGAATGGTCGCTTTGCGGAGAAACTTTCGCATCGGGATGTACTCGGCACGCTCATGGGATTGAATATCGACCGTTCCTGTATCGGCGACATTCTGTTTCTGAAAGATGCTTTGGGAAGTATCCTGGTTTTTGTGATCTCCGATGAGATCGCTTCGCTGATCATTAACGGGGTAGACCGAATGAAACATACTTCCGTTGTGTGTGAGCCGGCACCTGCGGATCTGATCGTTTCTTATCAGCCTGTTTTTCGGGAGGTTAAGGCGAGCGTGGCTTCCCTGCGACTGGATGCGCTGGTTTCGGCAGCATTTTCCGAGTCCAGATCGAAGATGAGCGCGTTGTTTCCTGCAAAGAGAGTTTTTGTAAATGCACGTTTGATCATGCGCCCGGATGTTACGATAAAAGAAGGTGACATCGTTTCTGTGCGTGGTTTCGGACGTTTCCGTTTTACCGAAGTCCTCGGTAAGTCAAAAAAAGACAGGCAAATAGTTCAAATACAAATCTACGATAATTAAGGTATTTATATATGAGTGAGGAGATCAAAGGCAGACTTGTCCTTCCGCAGGGAAAGAAGGCGCCGGAAAAACCGTTGGATCGCCGTATCGTTTTAGTGATCTGTCTGGTCGCGCTCGGCGTTTTGTTTTTCCTGGATCAATGGACTAAGCACCTGACCGATATACATATACATGATAAACAACCCATTACCCTCATACGGAATGTACTTTCTTTGACGTATGTTGAAAACCGGGGCAGCGCCTTCGGGATGATGCAGGGACAGTTCATCATCTTTTACATCATCACCGCTATCCTTTTGGGCGTAATTGTATTCGTTTTCCTGCGTACGCCTTGTACTAAACGTTATATACCGATCTTCAGTGTGGCCGTTACATTGACCGCGGGCGCGATCGGCAACTGCTATGATCGTATCGTACGTGGTTATGTCATCGACATGATCTATTTCGAGCCGATCGATTTTCCGGTATTTAATGTAGCAGATATCTACGTTACCGTTTCGTGTTTTTTGCTGGTCATTTTCTTTTTCTTCGTTTATAAGGATGAGGATTTCGATGTTTATTCGATCCGAAAGAAGAAGGATGTTGACCTGATAAAAGAGGATAATGAGGATAAAAAATGAGCGAGCTCGTTTATACCGTAACCGATGAAAACAGTGAGGAGAGGCTGGATAAATGTCTGGCCCTTCTTAACGAGAATTTTTCTCGGACGTTTATAAAGAACTTGATCGTTGATAAACATATCACCGTAAACGGAAAGTATCAAAAACCCAGTTATATCACTGTGGAAGGGGATATCCTTTCGATGGATGTGCCGGATCCTGTTGTTCCGGACATTCCCGCCCAGGATATTAAACTGGATATCGTATATGAGGATGAGGATGTGATCCTCATCAATAAACCGAAGAATATGGTCGTGCACCCGGCGCCCGGCCATTATACGGACACACTGGTCAATGCGCTTATGTACCACTGCAAGGATCATCTGTCCGCGATCAACGGTGTGCTCCGTCCCGGCATCGTGCACCGTATTGACCGGGATACCACGGGTATATTGATCGCCTGCAAAAACGATGCGGCGCATCAGGCCATCGCAAAGCAACTGGCAGAGCATTCGATCACGCGGCGCTACTATGCGCTGGTTTACGGCGACATCAAAGAAGACGGGACGGTCAATGCACCGCTGGGACGTTCACCTAAGGATCGCAAGAAGATGGCGATCGTGCCCGGTGGCAAGGAAGCGATTACACACTACACAGTGAAGGAACGCTTCGGGAATTATACCTGGATCGAATGCCGTTTGGAGACCGGACGCACGCACCAGATTCGCGTACATATGGCGTCCATTCATCATCCGCTGGTGGGAGACGACGTCTACGGCCCCGAAAAATGCCCGTTCAAGGGTCTGCAGGGACAGACATTGCATGCCTATAAACTGGGCTTTGTGCATCCGCGGACCGGGGAATATATGGAGTTCACCTCCGAACTGCCGGCCTATTTTGAAGAATTGCTGGAGAAATTAAGAAAGCAGAGTCAGTAAGATATGAGAGTTTTTACCTACGAACATTTAGTACACTACTATGAGACCGACCAGATGAAAGTCGTTCATCATTCGAATTATATCCGTTGGATGGAAGAAGCGCGGACCTCTTTGCTCAAAGAGATCGGCTGGCCGTTCGACATGCTGGAGAAAAACGGGCTGATCTCGCCTGTGGTAGATGTAAACTGCAAATACATGAAGAGCATGCACTACGATGATGTGGTAGAAGTGAAGTCGCACATTACCGAGTTTTCCGGGATCCGCCTGTGCGTTAGCTATGAATTCTACAATAAGGCGACTGGAGAGTTGTGCGCGAAAGGAAATTCCTCACATTGTTTTATCGATCCGAACGGACGTCCGGTGATCGTAAAGAAGATCTACCCCGAGTTTCATGAGTTGCTGGTAAGCCTGAGTAAAGAAGATTAATGTATCCCATGGTACATCTTGAGTAAGAAAACACGCTGAACCATAGCGGTTCAGCGTGTTTTTCGTTTATTCTTTTCTTAGTTTTACTTTGTTTCGGGCGAGCCTACGCTGGTCTTCATCGGTGGCCGCGTAGTGCTTACGGGTGGTATTTACATCGGAGTGTCCCAAAACATCCGCAACCAGGTAGATATCCTCGGTCTCACGGTACAGATTGGTGCCGTAAGTGCTCCGCAATTTGTGTGGCGTGATCGGTTTGATCGGATTGACGATCGAAGCGTATTTCTTTACGAGGTTTTCTACGGATCGTACGCTCATTCGCTTCATCTGCAGGGAGAGAAACAGAGCTTCTTCGTGACCGGTGCAGGGAATCATGGACTCGCGTTGCTCCATATACATGGCCAGGGCGTTGTCGACTTCATCGCCGAAGTA
>DBXX01000027.1:4410-5018 GCA_002309675.1 Lachnospiraceae bacterium UBA1201 | reverse complement strand
GCGATCATACATAATACCAATACGCGCTCGGGCGACTACGACAACCTGCGGGATGTTCCGCGCCCCGGGCATGCGGACTATACCGCACAGGTGAAGTACCACGGTTTTCAGGACGTGGCGGGCGGCGGCCATTTTTCGGGCCGGCTGACGGCGCCCTTATGCATCGCGGGCGGCATTTGCCTGCAGTATTTGGAGACACTGGGTGTGAAGGTTTCTGCGCACATCGCGCGAATCGCGGATGTCTGTGACACCGCGATCGATCCGATGATCGACGATGCTTCGAAGGTCTATGTCGGGGATAAGGCATTTCCCGTTTTGTCGGACGAAGCCGGCGAGAAGATGCAGCAGGCGATCGACGCGGCGCGGATGGACTTAGACAGCGTCGGCGGCGTGATCGAGTGCGTGATCACCGGACTTCCGGTGGGCCTCGGCGATCCGATGTTCGACGGGGTGGAGAACCGCCTGGCGGCGGCCCTGTTCGGCATTCCGTCCGTGAAGGGCCTCGAATTCGGCGAAGGCTTTGCCGCGACGGGCTTACGCGGCTCGCAGAACAATGACGCATATACCATGCAGGACGGCCGTGTGGTAACGAAGACCAACCACGCCGG
>DBXX01000027.1:3444-4310 GCA_002309675.1 Lachnospiraceae bacterium UBA1201 | reverse complement strand
CACGACCCCTGCATCGTACCGAGAGCCGTGGCAGTGGTGGAAGCCGTTGCAGCAATCGTTGCGGCGGATATGATCAGCGAGAGTAGGGCTTGGAGCTGACATAGGATGCATTTCGAAAGGAAGACATATATGCAAGAAGATATAAAGACGCTGCGGCTGGCGATCGACCGTATCGACCGGCAGATCGCGGAGCTTCTGGAGCAGCGCATGGACGTTGTGTCCGGGATCTACGGCTACAAAAAGGCGAAGGGGCTGCCGATTCTGGATCGCAGCCGCGAACAACAGAAGATCGAGTCCCTGCGGACTCTGTTTCGGCCCGAGACTTATCCGTACGGCGCACAGTGCTTTCAGGGCGTCATGGATGCGTGCCGTGGCTTTCAGGAACAGAAACTCGCAGACGATGAGAAACCCGCGCGCTACGGCCTTCTGGGCCGCAAATTGGGGCATAGTTTCTCGCCGTACCTCCACCGGAAGTTCGGCGGCTACGAGTACGCCCTGTTTGAGCGCGAGCCCGAGCAGCTGGAGGACTTCCTGAAGAACGGCGGTTTCACTGCGATCAATGTCACGATCCCGTATAAGAAGGCGGTCCTGCCCTACCTCGACGAGGTTTCGGAGACGGCGAAACGCATCGGCAGCGTCAACTGTGTGGTGCGCCGCGCGGACGGCACACTCTATGGCGATAATTCCGACTACTTCGGCCTGAAGTACTCGATCGAAAAGCATAACATCGACCTTCAGGGTAAGAAGGTCATCATTCTCGGCGACGGCGGCGCGGCGGCGATGGTCCGCGTGCTTGCGGCCGACCTGGGCGCCGCGAGCGTGGTCACCATTTCCCGCAAAGGCGAGAATAACTACGACAATCTGGA
>DBXX01000027.1:1798-3350 GCA_002309675.1 Lachnospiraceae bacterium UBA1201 | reverse complement strand
TGTAAAGTCGTCATCGACCTGATCTTCAATCCGGCGAAAACGAAGCTCCTGCTACTGGCGGAGCAGGCGGGCATGCTCGCGGTTAATGGACTCGAGATGCTGACGGCGCAGGCCGCGCGGGCGTGCGAGGTGTTCACCGGTGTGACGATCGCGCGAGAGAAGATCGACGAAGTGTATGAGGACATCGCGGCGCGCACGACGAGCATCATCCTCATCGGCATGCCGGGCAGCGGAAAGTCGTCCGTGGCACGGGCCATCGGACAGTTGACGGGTCGCGAGGTGATCGACAGCGACGAAGAGATCACGAAGCGCACCGGCCGCACGCCGAAGGAGATCATTGTTTCGGACGGCGAGGACGCATTCCGCAAGATTGAGACCGAGGTGCTCGCAGACTTGTCGAAGCAGCCGGGCATCCTGCTGTCCTGTGGCGGCGGCGTGGTGGTCCGCCCGGAAAATGAAGCACTGCTTAAGCAGAACGGACGCGTGTATTACATAAGGCGCCCTCTGGAAAAACTCGAAGTCGCCGGCCGGCCCCTGTCGGAGCAGCTGTCCGTGCAGACTCTGTTTGAACAGCGCCGCGCTCTTTACGAAGCATTTGCCGATGCGACCGTGGAGAACGTCACCACGATCGAGGAAGCGGCGCAGACCATAGTGGATCAGCATTTTTGAATGAAGGTTTATTCTTTTTTTGCACTGCCTCTTGACATGCAGACTACAGGTATAGTATGATGCATATAGAAGTATCTTACTGGGAGAGTACGTTTGTATCAACGTTATTCATTATACTGTAGTTGGTGATATTGAATTGTTCTATAAAAATGTCTCTTTATGATTTGATGATCGGAGGTGGCAAGATGAAGAAGTGCCAAAAAGTATGTATTATAGTGTTCGTATCTGTCTTAGCTGCGGCAATGCTGTACGGATGCAACAAAACGACGGCATCGACAGAGACCACGGCGAATATTGAGGGAACCGGTTTGGATGTTCCGTCCGGAGACGTAGTAAAAGAAGTAGTGATCGGGGATGAGGTTAAGATCATCACCCAGACAGGAAAGGAATACATTGCCTCGCTTAATAAAGTCTCGTCCGATGTCGGAATAGGCTCGTATACGGCGACTGTGGAGCGGAAAAAGGCAAAGCAGGAAAACAGGATATTGCCTGCATTCCCCGATGTAAAATTCCCACTGGTTTTTGAACGGCCGTTACCCGAATGGGTGAAGGTGTACGGCGGTTACGCTGTTACAGAGGACGGAAAGATACTGTCTCCGTCAATGAGCGGAGAGGTGTTCAGTGGAGCACCGGCTCAGACCATGGAAATATCGGCGGGCATGGACCCGGTTTACTTAAGTAGCGATTCGAAGGATTCTTCACAAGAACGCTATCAGGTGGTAAAGATCAGTTTTGAAGTTGACGGACAGATGTATGAGAGTTATCTGTTCGGAAAGAAGGGCGGCGCGGAAATACAATAGGAGCGTCGAGTAAAAACATAACTTCTCAAAGGAGACTCTATGAAGATTTTGGTGATCAACGGACCGAATTTGAATATGTTGGG
>DBXX01000027.1:0-1663 GCA_002309675.1 Lachnospiraceae bacterium UBA1201 | reverse complement strand
GGCATCGTGATCAATCCCGCCGCGTACACGCACACGAGTGTCGCGATCCTGGACGCGCTGAAGGCCGTCGCGATCCCGACGATCGAGGTGCACCTGTCGGACATTAACCAGAGAGAGAAGTTCCGCCAGTTCTCGTACATTTCGTTGTACGCGAAGGAAACGATTTGCGGGCTCGGTTTCGAGGGATATCATGTGGCACTTCAGCATTTCGCCGAAGGCCGCTTCACGGGGCCGGAGATCGCTTGACATAGAGATACACGCCGCGGCAGGCAGGAGTTTTAACCGGTCGCGGCGTCAAGTGTTTTATATAGCAGATCCGTCACAGCGCGATACACATGGTTTCGCAGGCGTGACCTGCGTTTGCGAATATACTTGATTTGGAGGTGCCCATGGCACAGATTACGGAAGATTACAGCGCTGCCGTCGCATTTTTGGCGGCGACCGCACGGGAAATGCAAGGCAGTGAGCCAAACGTAGATTATAAAGAGAAACTTGAGGCATACAGCGACCGGCTGCAGCAGATCGCAGGGACGGAGGAAGGCTCCAAAACCGCCGCAGGTGTAGTGCCTGAAATGCATGTCGCAGAGGGCGTGGTTCACGCGGACGCAGCCGAAACTGCACCGGAAAAGAACAAATCCGAAAACTTAACGGTCTACCTCAGCACGATCCATGTCCCGGCCGGGGTGATGATCCTGGATCCGGACAGCGCGGTCTGCCTGATCGCGGCAAACAGTGAACGCGCGGTTCGCGATCTGGTTCGCAGTATTCCGAACGAACGGAAATTCGAGTTCTACTTTGAAGACACCTATCAAAGCGTGGTCGCGGAGTACATTTTCCGCGAAGAAATATCGGACCGCCCCTGCCGGATGCGCGGGATGCGGCGGGCGAATCCTGCCGGCACCACCGCGCACCAGAAGAGCGAGCGGGTGATCAACTCGAAGAAAGACGATATCGTGGGCGAGTTTAAGAAACTGACTACGTTGAAGGCGCGTATCGACGAGGGACGCGTCGTGATGGAAGGCTTCCTGATGGTGAACCGCGCGCTGAAGGATCATTTGCCGGTGGAAAAGGTCGTCTATTCGGACAGCCTTCCCGAGGAGCAGAAGGCGGCGCTGGCGCAGGCCTGCATCGAGGACGGCATCGCGTACTACCGCGCGAGCGGCGGCATGCTGGCGGCCATGACGACGACGAACCCGACCCCGGATTCGCTCTGCACGGTCCGGGCGCAGGCGCGCAGCCAGGAGCAACTGATCCTGTCGCGAAAGCGAAACTTCTTCCTGATCCTGGACGGCATCGCCAACCCGGATAACCTGGGCATGGTCCTGCGGACCGCCGATGCTTCCGGCGTAGACGCGGTCATTCTGCTTTCGCCGTCCACCCACCATTTCAACAAGAACGCGATCCGCGGCGGCCGCGGCGCAGTCGGCCGTGTCCCGATCTACTTCTGCACGGACGACATGGCCATGATGGAAACGCTGCGCGCGCATAACTTCCGCATCTGGGGCACCAGCGCCCGCTTTTCCGCGAGCAACTTCTACGACATGCGTTTTGATGACGCCAACATCGCCGTCATCGTGGGCAATGAAAGCAACGGCGTCCGCAAGGAGATCCTGGACCTCTGCACGGATTATGTGAAGATCCCGATGGTCGAAGGCCAGTCCTC
>DBXX01000024.1 GCA_002309675.1 Lachnospiraceae bacterium UBA1201 | reverse complement strand
CGTCCGCTTAGCTACGAGGACATATTGGCGATCTATCGGATGGCGCTGTGACATTACGGAACGGGGAACGGACCCGGCCGTAAATGAGGTGTGCATATGAGCGGATATAAAAAGATGGCTGTGTTTACGGTGATCGTAAACATCCTGTTATGGGGTTTATTGACAGCGGCTGATTATATGAAAGAAAAGAAGAATGATAATTCCACATCGGAACTGTTAACATGGGTCCTGTTTTTGGCCATGATCGTCGTGATCTACCTGTACTTTCGGAACCATAGCGGCTCGCGGGCGTCGGAGTTGACGCTTCAGCAGGTCGTTCTGGAGAAGGGCGTCTGGCTGGCGGTCAGCGCGCTTTTCGCATTCCCGATCGTCCACATGGTGAACCATGGCAACTGGATCGTTAAACAGGGTACGGGGCGGATGCTCAACGGCTTTGAGTACCTTGTGCTCGCATTTGCATTTGCCTTGTATTCGGTCCTTTTTTCCGCGATCGATCTGGTATGCAGATGGTGGAATAGAAAAAATAACCAATAGAATGGAGACGGAAAATGATGAGTTTTAGTGATGACGACCGGGATCCGCATATCAGTACGCCACTGATCGTATGTATCGTGCTGGCGGCGGTTTTAGTAGCAGGAGCTTTCCTGATACCGATGATCCTGGGAGAACGACCGAAGAATAAGCAGGAGGAGACGACGCCGGCGGCGGTGACTGAGGCCGTACCGGTGACGACTGCTATACCGACCGAAGCGGAAGCTACGGCGGCGCCGGAAACCGAAGAAGTCACGGCGGTGCAGGAGCCCACGACTGCGGAAGCTACGACTGCAGAGCCTACGACCGAAGTTCCGACAACAGAAGAGATCACGACAGAAGAAGATACAACGGCAGGGGAAGAGACCACTGCAAACGAAACGACCACGGAGGATGCTATGAAATACGAGAATTATATGGCCTATGTACGCAAGAATTTTGTGAGAGAAGTGCCGGAGGATGTGCAGAAGAACGATGCAGGAAAACTCGAGCACATTCAGTACTATTCGAAGAAGGCGGAGAAGGCAAAAGGTGCCTATGTCTGGCTGCCTCCGAACTATTCGCCGGAAAATAAGTACCCGGTATTCTATGTAAATCACGGCATCACGGGTGATGAAAGCTCCATGCTGAAAGGATTTGCCCTGCCGGAAATGGCATCGAATCTGATCTTAAGCGGTGAGGCGAAGCCTATGATCATGGTCTTCACCTTCATGTATACCAACAAAGATAAGGCAAACTGCACGGCGATCACAGCCGAGGAGACACCGTTCTACGATGCGTTCCTGGATGATCTGACCGACAGCCTGATGCCTTATATCGAAGGAAACTATCCGGTTCTGACCGGTTTTGAGAATACGGCGATCGGCGGCTTCTCCATGGGCGGCCGTGAGTCACTCTACATCTCCATCATGCGTCCGGATCTGTTCGGTTATGTGGCAGCGTCCTCACCGGCTCCGGGTGTGGTTCCGGGTAAGGATATGTTCATGGTACATGAAGGCTGCATGAGTGAAGACGAATTCAAATTCGCACCGGAGGCGGCGCCGCATGTGCTGATCGTGGCCGGAGGAACGAAAGATTTTGTGGTCGGGACATTTCCCCAGCAGTATCATGAACTGTTTGCGAAAAACGGCACCGACCATATCTGGCTGAGCGTACCGGAAGGGGGGCATGACGGAAGCGTCGGCATCCCGGTATTCTACAACTTCTTAAAGTGTTTGTTTAAAGCAGAAAAGTAAGAAACTGGAGAAAGTGCTTGTTGGAGGGAATGGTTTATGAATTTTTTTGCGTTAGCGCAGGAGACGATCCGGATCACTGAGGATGGTCTGTATGAGGTCGGGGGAAAGACCGTACAGCTGCCGAAGGATGAGATCAAAGATGTGATCGTCTATGATCCGGAGCTCGGAGAGGAGATGTCCCACGTTACGAAGAGGGCGAACGGGGCAGGCCGGATCATTGTAACCGGTGAAGATTCTTTTGAGGCCGCGGCGAGATATAAGAACCCGCTGGTCATGAGTTTTGCAAATGCCCTGCATCCGGGTGGCGGTTTTAAGATGGGCTCGAATGCGCAGGAGGAGTCTCTATGCCGGGCGAGTACGTTATATGCCTCCATCGCTTCCGAACATGGGAAGCTGATGTACGACTATAATGCGACACACCCGAGTAAGGTCGCTTCCGACTTTATGTTGTTGTCACCGAATGTCAGCGTATTTCGGGATCCAAACGGGGAATTGCTTTCGAAACCCTATACGGTCGGTGTGATCTCCGTTCCGGCGCCGAACCGTGCAGGCGCTGCATTCCGCGTTCGAAAAGCTACGACCGCATTGGCCATGGAGAATCGTCTCCGCATTATGTTTTCGATTGCTTATCAGAATAATTACCGCAATCTGGTTCTCGGAGCCTGGGGCTGTGGTGTGTTCCGCAACGAAGCGAAGGATGTAGCCGAGCATTTCCGTAAGGTCCTGATCGATGAGGGATATGCAAAGTACTTCAATGAGATCTGTTTTGCCATCCACCGCAAACCCAACAAAAAAGAGAGTAAGAACCAGAGGATCTTCCGCATGGCATTGACCCCGGAGGCACAGCCGGAGCAGACGACAGATAAGGAAAAGAGAAAAGCAAAACTTCCCGGAAAGATCCGTCTGCCGAAGGTAAAAAAGGTTAAGGAAAAACACGCGGAAAAAGCAGCAACGAAGGCGGCGGCAAAGGCGGAGAAAAAAGCTGTGAAGAAGGCAGCAAAAGCGGAGAGAGCCGGTCGCGGAGAGAAACATCGGAAGATACGGAAACGTGAGAAGAACGAAGAACAATAGAAGAACCTTCGAAAGTGTTTGTACAATTCGCAAGATTTAAACAAAAAGAAAGAGAAGTTAAAAATTTCTAAATTTGGTTCTGAAACTATTGACATGACACTCGACTTATGCTACAATTAAACCAGAAAAAGAGATGGCCCAGTAGATGAAGGATGAGCAGTTGGTTTGGAATTTGTCTAAGGCTTCGAGAGCATAAGGCCATCGAGGAACCGTCCCGGATCCCGGGGCGGTTCTTTTTATGCAGCGTCGGAAACAGTAGACAGTTTCAGCGGAAAATGATATTATAGATGAGGATCGTTTTTTGTGTTGAAAGTGACTGGGGTGGACATCACCCGGAATAGGAGCGGATCATGAAAATGATACATTGTGCGGATCTTCACTTGGATTCGAAAATGGACGCCAACTTAAGTCCCGAAGCGGCGAAGACACGGCGTGCAGAGATCCTTCAGACATATCTGGATATGGTCGAATATGCGAAAACGAATGATATAAGGACCATCCTGATCGCCGGGGATCTGTTTGATAAGAAGAATATTTCCGCGACCGCAAAGACGGCAGTCAAAAACAGCATAAGTCAGAATCCCGGGATCACATTCTATTATCTGCAGGGAAACCATGACAGTGAGAATTTCCTGGACTCCGAAGATGAACCGGAGAACCTGAAACTCTTTTCCGATGCCTGGACATATTATGAGACAGATGGTGTGGTGATCGCGGGCGTTGCGTTTACGAAGAATAATCACGGCACATTGTGGAATTCCCTGACGCTGGACCGTAGTAAGGTCAATATCGTGATGTTGCACGGCCAGACAGCAGAAACGGATGGAAAGCCCGGCGATGAGTACGTGAACCTGAAGGCGCTGAAGAACCTGGGTATCGATTATCTGGCCCTGGGACACATCCATTCCTATCGCAAGGAAGCACTGGATGCGCGCGGTGTGTATTGCTACCCGGGATGCCTGGAGGGCCGTGGCTTCGACGAGTGCGGGGAGCATGGCTTCGTAGTTTTAGATGCAGATACGAGGACCGGAAAGGTGTCGTCGAAATTTATCCCGACGGGGCGCAGGCGCTTGTATGAGGTTCACGCGGATATTTCCGGCTGCATGAATACCGATGAGATCCGGCCGCGGGTCCGGGAAGCATTGGCCGAGTCAGGCTGTACGAAAGCGGATCTGGTGAAACTGGTATTAACAGGAGAGGTGGACGTGGAGTGCGAGATCGAGCCGGAGGCCGTGCTCGCAGCATACTCCGACGTATACTTCTTCATGAAGGTGCAGGATCAGACGAGCCTGAAGATCGATCCTGCGATGTATATAGGCGATGTCTCGCTGAAGGGCGAGTTTGTGCGGCAGGTCCTGGCGGCACCGGACCTGAGTGAAGAACAGAAAAACCGGGCCATCCGATACGGTATTAAGGCGCTGCAAAATGAAGAGATCTAGGAAATGTTTGGAGGGTAGACCATGAAGTTGATATCATGTCATATTGACAACTTCGGGACACTTAGTAACCTGGACAGAGAGTTTGTTCCGGGGGAAAATGTCATTATGGAAGACAACGGAAGCGGGAAATCGACATTTGCCGCCTTCCTTCGTGTTATGTTTTTCGGTTTCGAGGGCGGCCTTAAGCGCGACGTCCTGGACAATGAACGCAAGCGTTTTCAGCCCTGGCAGGGCGGCGCCTACGGCGGTCGCGTCACCTTCGAGGCAGGCGGGAAGACCTACGAGGCGACGCGAAAGTTCGGGGAGACCGAGAAGAAGGATGTCTTCGAACTCAGAGATGCGAAGACGAACCTGATCTGCGACGATTTTTCGGAGCGGTTAGGTGAGGAATTATTTAAGATGGATCGCCAGAGTTTTTCGCGTACGATCTTCGTAGGACAGATGGAGATCGAGACGAAGACTACGGACGATATCAATTCACACATCGGTAATGTTGCGGATGTGCAGAACGATATGAATCATTTCAATGCGGCAATGAAAACGCTGGAGGATCTGGCGAACCGCATGTCCGCGACGCGTAAGACCGGCAGTATCAGTAAGCGCAAAGATAAGATCAGCGAGATCGAGGCAGAACTTCGTTCGTACGACGCGGTCCTGAACTCGATGGAGCAGGCGAAGATCCGCATGGAGGATGCAGACCGGAAACGTACCGAGCTGGATGCGCAGATCCGTGAGAATTCGGATGATCAGCAGAAACTGGCCGATGATACCGTTCGCAAGGCGCATGTCCGTCAGGAACAGGAACTTTCGCAAAAACTGGATGCGGCGATGAAAAAAGAACAGGAACTGCGCGCAGCATTGCCCGCGAAGATCCCGGAGGTAGAGGAGATCGCACGTCAGGACGAACTGGCGCGGAGACTATCCGGAGCCACACGGAGCGTGCGTGAACATGCCGTGACGGAGGAGCAGGAAGCGCGTTGGAACACCTTACATGCGCTGTTTGAGGAACATCCGGTGACGCAGGACCAGATCCGTGCATATTCCGAGGAGAGCACCACACTCGTACAGACGAAGGCAGGGCTTGGCTCGAAGAATCTGACCGAAGAAGAGAACGAGCGCCTGAAGATCCTGCATGAACTGTTCGCGAACGACTCGGAGGAGAATACGCCGAAGCAGGCGCGGAACCTGCTGCATCAGATCGAGGTGGACCGCGTCAGTCTGCAGCGTGCATATGACGACCTGAAGCGAAGCCATCAGGATGTGAGCAGCGTGCGCGCGCAGAAGACCGACATCGAACAGCAGATGAAGGCTTACGAGAAGCAACTTAAGGGCATCGACGAATATGAAAAGAACCTGGTGCCTAAGGAGAGTAATCTGAAGCACTACCTGATAAAGGGTGTTCTGTGTCTGATCATTCTGGGATATGTTGCCTGGCACTTCATTCAAAAATACATCGAGACCCAGGAAGCGAATTATCGCGTGATCATCCACATACAGGATGTTTTCGTTCCGGCGGTTGCGATCATTCTGATCATTTTTGTTCTGGTGTATGTTTCAAATCCGGAGCGTGAGGAAGAACCGGATAAGGTGGGCCCGCCGCCCGAGACCATGCGTAAGAGTTTCGAGGATCGTTTGGCGGCGCTGAACCGGGATCTGGAAAATAAACGTGCGATCGTGGCGGAGAAGGACGATGTAGTCCTTCGGTGGAAGAATAAGATCGAAGAGGAAATGACGCAACTGAAGTCCTATCTGCGTGTACATGGCGTCGAAAAGGAGTTCGAGAGTGAAGAGACCGGCGAGATCCAAGCCGAACTCGATGAACTGGAAAATGGTTATAATGAATATCGCCGTTTATCGCTGAAACAGGCGGAATTTCCCGAGGAGGATCTGAAGACGGCGTCGTCGCGTATGGATGATATCCGTACGTTCCTGAATGATTATCATTTGCCGATGCAGGACGACACGTCAGTTGCTACGCGCTTGCACGAGTTGTCGCAGATGCTTTCCGAATACGAGAAACTGTCGGAGCAGAAGCGGGACTACGAGCGTGCGCTTCGGGAACAGAAGGATCTGCAGACGACGATCCGCGCATTCTTCGATGAGTATGAGATCGCAGGCGTTTCCAACCTTCAGGAGTACTCATTTGATGACCTGCGTGATCAGGTGCAGGGATACCGCCGCGCGCAGGCGGACTCGGCAAATGCGAAGCGTGAGCTGGAGACGTTCCGTGCACAGAATGCAGAGAAACTGTCCGCTCCGGAGATCGATTTAGTTCCCGGCCTGACGCGTGAGGAGCTGTTGCAGCGCAGAGCGTCGCTCGAAGCGGAGAAAGAAGAAGCATCGAAGCTGTTTTCCGCGTATCGCGAGGAACTCGCGAAGAAAGCGGAGCAGCTGGACGAAATGGATGAGATGCGCATCAAACTGGCTGAGCTTACGGAGGAGCAGTCCGCCGAGAAGATCAAACTCGAAGGCATCCGGAACGCGAAGATCTACCTGGAGAAGGCGAAGGCGGAAGTGGTTTCCCGCTATTCCGCGCCGATCCTGGAGTCGTTTGAGAAGAACATGCGCTTCATTGACCCGGAGAATCATGCATCCTACCGGATCGACACGAACATGCAGGTGACCGTGAATGCAGAAGGCCTGCAACGCGACAGTGAACTGTTCAGCGCCGGCTACCGTGACCTGATGGGCTTTTGCCTGCGGCTTGCGTTCATCGATGCGGTATTCACCGAGGAGAAGCCGATGCTGATCCTGGACGACCCGTTCACCAACCTGGACGACGAAAAACTTAAGAAAGCACGCGATCTCGTACGCGAGATCGCAAGCGAATATCAGGTACTGTACTTCACCTGCAGCGCCTCAAGAAAATAAAACGACCTTCCCGGGGTGCCCCAGTGGCAGCCCCGGGTTTTTTGTGCGTTTCCGGGAAGAA
>DBXX01000106.1:5215-30295 GCA_002309675.1 Lachnospiraceae bacterium UBA1201 | reverse complement strand
CAGATGGGAAAGTAATTTTGTCTGATTTATAGAATCATTGTAATGAGAGAAGGTCCTTTGTGACCTTCTCTTTTTACGTTCTTTGAACGGTTTATAAAATTAACCGACGGTTAAGGTACACCCGCGGCTTGTTATCTTCCAAAATCACCTGGATATGCTATACTGTAATCACGACGTCGATAAACAGGAAAGGACGGATTTGATTATGGATCGTATATTGATCGGTGAGAATATTAAACGGATGCGCCTGCAAAAGGGCGTCACACAGGAGCAGTTGGCCGAAACGGTGGGCGTTTCCGCAGTTGCAGTCAGCAAGTGGGAGAGAAACGAGACCATGCCCGATATCTCACTGCTTCCGGGCCTGGCATATTTTTTTCAGGTCTCGATCGATGAACTGATGAGCTACGATGCTGCGAAGGTTCAGCGGGAGATTCGCGCGTTTGTTCAGGAACACACGGAGGCAGCAGAGCGTTACGATCAGAAGAAGTGTCTGGCGCTGTCGAAAGCCGCCTATAAGAAGTATCCGAATGATTTCGAAGTTATGGAACTCTATATGTGGGACCGGATCGGGGGCTACGCGGACAATGATCCCGAGGTGGTTTTAATGCATGCAGAGGAGCTGGAGAAGATCACAGACCGGATTCTGGACGGATGCAAGGACAGCTTCATTCGGGCGGATGCCTATGTGATGAAAGGAAAGATCCTCCACGCACAGGGGCAGACCGAAGACGCGGCCATGCTGTACCGGGAACAGCTTCCGGACTGGTACCAGACGGCGGGTCAGAAGACGGAGCAGCTTTTCGCGAAGGACAGCCCGGAATTTGCAGATGCATTACGAAAAAACACGGATGAACTGGTGCGCTTTGCGTTAAACAAGCTTTCGAAGGAACTCTGGTTCTGCGGCGAAGGGACTCCTGAAGAAAAGGTTCGGAAGGCCGCGCAGATATGCGGAATCCTTAAGGGGTTTCACGCGGTGCTGGATCCTAAGCGTGTGGATCTGTGGATCGATGGCATGGTACTGGACACCGAGGCGAAGATCACGGCATTTGGCGGAGCAGAGGAAAGACTACTGGATATGATAAAGAACGTATAACAACGTGCACCTGAGGCCTTCAGATACATTTTTATCTGCGGGCCTCAGGTGCTTTTCCTATCGGGCCATTTGTGATATAGTATTTATGATATGAACAACAAGGCCTTTTCACCGGCAGAATGGAAGTAGGAGGAAACGAATATGAGTGAAGCACCAAACATAGCAACATCGACCGTTTCCGAACGCAGGGAGTATATAAAGAAGCGGTTTCCCTGCATCTCCGACTGTGATATGTGTGGGTTTTGCGCGGTATTTCATGGGAAGGATCCGGAGTATGTATACGACGATTATATCATCGGTAAACGATCCTTTCAGGAGATTAACGAAGGCTTTCAGAGAGGAAAAAAAGGAACAGGTGACGAAGAACTATGTTAACACGTGAGGAAGCATTGGAACTTTTGATGAAATATAACAAGGATCCGTTTCACATCCAGCATGCGCTGACGGTCGAGGCGGTCATGGAGTGGTATTCCAGGGAACTCGGCTACGGAGACGAGGCAGGATATTGGGGGATGGTAGGCCTTCTGCACGACATCGATTTCGAACTGTACCCGGATGAGCACTGCCTGAGGGCACCGGAACTGCTCAGGGCAGGCGGCGTCGAGGAGGATATGATCCATGCCGTTTGTTCGCATGGTTACGGCATCACCGTCGGAAACGGCGTGACGATCGATGTGGAACCGGTTCGTGAAATGGAGAAGGTCCTCTTCGCGGCAGATGAACTCACCGGCCTGATCTGGGCAGCAGCGCTGATGCGGCCATCCAAAAGCACGAAGGATATGGAACTGAAATCCCTCAAAAAGAAATATAAGAGCAAAGGCTTTGCGGCCGGATGCTCCCGCGAGGTCATTGAGCGCGGCGCGGAGCAGTTGGGTTGGGAACTGGACCGGCTCCTGACCATGACATTGCAGGCCATGGCGGAAAATGAAGACCGGATCCAGGCAGAGATCGAAGGCCTTTCCGAAAGCAGGTAAACGGGCAGAAGGCCCGGAAACGAAGATAAAAAACATTAGGGAGACAAACACACTTTCCGTCGCTGCAACTGCAGGATTGCATGGCTGGCAGTTCCGCTGCGTGGTCACGGATGCGAACGGACAGAAGTCTTACTCGGACGTGGTTACATTGTCCGTGAAATAAGAATGAAAAACGAGGAGAACGGTATCTGCCGTTCTCCTTTTGCTTTACCGGGAAATGTCGGGGCTGTGCCGGGGCCTGTGAAATAAGTAACAAACAATTCGGAAAGTAATTGACAAGAGATAGAAGTTGGAATATAATGAACGGAGTTAGCATGTGCTAACTAGCGTGAACCACTTACCGATGCCTCGAAGTCCCGATGGTACTGCGGGGTGTCGGTAATTACTGAAAAGAAAGGACGAGAAGAAATGAATTATCTTGAGATCGAAAAAGTAGTCGGCAGAGAGATTTTGGATTCGAGAGGAAATCCGACGGTGGAGGCAGAGGTTACTCTGGTGGACGGTACCGTAGCCAGAGGAACAGCGCCTTCCGGTGCTTCGACCGGCGAATTTGAGGCATTGGAACTGCGTGACGGAGATAAGAGCCGATACCTCGGAAAGGGTGTGACAAAGGCAGTTGAAAACATCAATGGACCGATCGCAGAAGCGATCACCGGAATGGATGCTTCGGACACCTATGCGGTAGACCGCGTGATGATAAAATTGGATGGAACGAAGGATAAGTCGAACCTCGGCGCAAATGCTATCCTCGCGGTTTCGATCGCGGTTGCAAGAGCAGCGGCTGCAGCGCTGGATATTCCGCTCTATCGTTTCTTAGGCGGAGCACAGGCGACCGACCTCCCGGTTCCCATGATGAATATCCTTAACGGCGGTGCCCATGCGGATAGTGCAGTCGATACACAGGAGTTCATGATCATGCCGGTTGGTGCGCCTTCCTTCAAGGAAGCATTGCGTTGGTGCGCGGAAGTGTTCCACAACCTTAAAGCATTGATCAAAAAGATGAATGACGTAACGGCGGTAGGCGATGAGGGCGGTTTCGCTCCCAACACGCTAAAGAGCGATGAGGAGGCGATCGAGAAGATCCTCGAGGCGATCAAAGCAGCAGGCTTTGAGCCCGGAAAGGATTTCATGATCGCGATGGATGCCGCAGCCTCCGAGTGGAAGAGCGAGAAAGGTAAAGGCTTCTATCATCAGCCGAAGTCAGGTAAGGATTTCACCACAGACGAGCTGATCGCTCACTGGGAAGCATTGATCGATAAGTACCCGATCATCTCCATTGAGGATGGATTGGATGAAGAGGACTGGGAAGGCTGGAAGAAGATGACGGCAAAGATCGGCCATAAAGTACAGTTGGTGGGCGATGATCTCTTCGTTACCAACACGGAGCGACTGTCTAAGGGTATCGAAAACGGCGCCGCCAACTCGATCCTGATCAAGCTTAATCAGATCGGTTCCGTTTCGGAGACACTCGATGCGATCAAACTCGCGAATAAGAACGGCTACACAGCGATCTCTTCGCATCGTTCCGGTGAAACGGCGGACACGACCATCGCGGACCTGGCGGTTGCATTAAATACACGCCAGATCAAGACGGGCGCACCTTCCCGCTCCGAACGTGTGGCGAAGTACAACCAGCTTCTTCGTATCGAGGAGCAGCTCGGTGACGCAGCTGTATATCCCGGAATGAAAGCATTTAACGTAAAGAAATAAACCGGAGATCCCAGGCGACGGCTTCTTCAGCCGTCACCTGGGATGGTTTTTATTAGCTTATTTTGCTCTTTTGGCAAATGTAGAGTTAGACCCGTATACGTAGGGCTCCACGTGTTGATTTTACCCCCTGAAATGTATATAATTTAGTTACGGGATATATTTGAAAAGAATGAATGAATGCATAAAGGGAGACTGTTCGCAGTCCTTATTTTTGTGCATTTTTTTTATTCGACAAATATAACGGGGGGACAGCATGAAACAAATAACAGCACTGGTTGTTGCGCTGGGGATCATACTCGGTGTTTGTTTTGTGAGCGTGGAGATAAGGGGTGCGGATACAAACACCGGCCTTATCAGTATGAAATTCGACTTAGGCGGAAAGGGGACGGCGTCCGGATACATCGGAGTTTCCGCCACTGACAAATACGATCCGAAAAAGGGATATGGCATAGGGGATACAAAGCTGGCGAGAAACGTGGAAGCCTTGGGACAGGGCGCATTAAGTGACGCCATTCATTTTCAGGGCGGTAACGGTAATTTACGCGTGGATCTGCCGAAAGGTGTATATAAGATCACGGTAACGACCGGAAACGTTAATAAGACCACCATAAGCGCAGAAGGTGTAAACCAACTGTTCTTTTTACAGGGAAATAATGCGGTCGATTCGTTTACGATTCCCGTAACGGACGGCCAACTGAACATTTATGCGACTTCCGGAGTGGGAAGCGAGTTTTCGCTCTGCTCGATCGATATCGAACAGGTATCATCCGGAACAACGACAAAACCGACGATCTGGCTTGCGGGTGATTCAACCGTGGCGACGTACTATAATACATCCGCTTCCTCTAAGCGTGGCTGGGGAATGTATTTGAGTAAGTACGTTGACATGGCTTCTTATGATGTCCGAAATATCTCGATCAGCGGCCTTCGCGCGGAAGGAATGAAGAATTCTGCGTTCCCGACCGCGGAGTATTACGGTAAAAAAGGCGATATCTTAGTGCTCGCAGTCGGCATCAATGATTATATCGACGAGTATACGAAGCATTCGCAAAACGGAGACCCGATCGATCCTTCAAACTACATCGACAACATGACGCAAGTGATCCGTCGTGCAAAAGCGAAAGGTATGACAGTCTGTCTGGTGAAGCAGCAGGGAGAAAACGACGACATCTACGGATATCCGCTGCCTGAATATAAGTGGTTCGGAAAGGAACTGGACGAGATCGGCAAAACGGAGCAGGTCAGCGTTCTCGACCTGTACCGCCCGTGGCTGGAGTTCCTCGAGATCAACCGGTATTATGAGCAGGTCGAATACTATGCAGAAGGTTTGCATCCGAATTCAAAGGGAGCCGAAATCCTGGCGAAGATGATGAGCGAATTGCTCTTCCCGGATACGACACCTGTCGATCCCGGTGACCCCGTTTATGAATTTGGCTCGGCCCCATCGGCGGTCTACCTCACGGAAACCTCCGGCGAGGCGATCGCGAATCCGCATAAAGGATTCGTCATGACGGCTTATACACCTTACATGATCAGCGACGCTTTTGAATACGGTATCGGCGGTTCGAAGAAGAATGCGGCGTGGGATGTGGTAACGATCGTTTCCGGCTCGCCGAAATGGAATGAACTCAATCCGAGACAGGGATACTACGACTGGACGGTCATTGACCGAATGCTCGAAGCGTGCGAGGCACACGGGCTGACTTACGGAATACGGATCATGCCGTATTCATCGTATTTAGAAGAAGATTACGTTCCGCAGTGGGTCTACACAAACGGAGCGAAGAAAAATAAAGCAAAACTGAAAAACGACCCTACGAAATATGTGGAGTTTCCGAAGTGGGATGATCCGGTCTATCTGCAGGCGTGCAAAGATTTCGCCGTGGCATTGGCGAAGAAATACGACGGGGACCCGAGGGTAGAATTTATCGACATCCGGCCTTTCGGGGATTTCGGGGAATGGCACAACTCATTTGCCGTGGGTGAATTCATGCCTTCGCTGGAGATCCAGAAGGATATGCTGGACTGTTATGCGGCCGCGTTTAATAAGACGACCATCGTGCTTCCTTCAAATGCGCGCGGCGCGATCTATGAGTATGCGCTTTCGCTGGGCATCACGAAACGGGACGACGGCCTTATCTCTATCGGAAATGCGGAATGGAGCCTGGTGCCGACGTACCGTGCGAATATGCCGGTGATCGGTGAGAACTACTGGCCGTATGCGTGGATGCGGGACACCGTCCGTGAGAATAATTATTCCCTCGTGAACTGGACTCCACAGCGTTTCCGTGAAACGATTGAGATCTCCCATTTGTCGATCTTTGCACTGGATCAGGACAGCAACTGCAGCTATGGTTTCTATAACGAGCAGAAGGCGGTCATCGACGAGATGTGCAACCGCCTGGGCTATAATTTCACGGTGGTCAATGCAGCCCGGAAGAATAACAAACTGGCTGTGACGATCAAAAACACAGGCCTTGCGCCGGCATTTTTCGATATGTATCTGTGCGCGGAGATCACGGATGCAAACGGAAAGAAGACGGCGAACTTCGGAAGTCCGATCCGGATCGAAAAGGGTACGTTCACAGACGGAAAGCAGAAAACGTTTGTCTTCGATCACAACGGGACGCTTCCTTCGAATGCGACCATTTGTCTGGCGATGTACGAGGCTTCGAAGTATAAGAGCGTCAGTGCGCTCATAAACAGCAAAGATGACCCGACCATACGGTTTGATAATAAAAACAACCTGGCGAATAAACGGTTAAAGCTGGTGGCGATCACGTCTCCGAAGGTGACTGCGCATGCCGAACGAGCATCGGTCACCGTAGGTGAGACGTTTAAGATCACGGCCGATGCGAGCGGAGCCGGCGCGCTGCAATATCAGTGGCAGTCGCGCAAGAATTCCTCCGCGGAGTGGACGAACTCCGGGCAGAGCGGAGCGAAGACGGCAACGCTTTCGGTGGCCACGAGCGCAGGACTTCACGGCTGGCAGTTCCGTTGTGTGGTTACGGAAAAAAGTGGCCGCAAGGCTTACTCTAACACTGTGACCGTTTCGCTGGTTCCGAAGATCACGACCCAACCGGCCAATAAGACCGTTGAAGTCGGTGATACGCTCACATATACGATCACTGCGACCGGCAAGGCGAAACTGACCTATCAGTGGCAGTCACGCAAGAATTCCTCCGCGGAGTGGACGAACTCCGGGCAGAGCGGAGCGAAGAGCGCGAACCTTTCGGTAGCGACGACCGCGGGTCTTCACGGCTGGCAGTTCCGTTGCGTGGTTACGGACGGTAACGGTCAGAAAGCCTACTCAAAGCCCGTGACGGTATCGCTCGTGCCGAAGATCACGAATCAGCCGTCCGCAGGGAGCGTAAAGGCAGGGACGAAGGTTGTATTATCTGTGAAAGCAACGGGGCGGGCGACACTTACGTACCGGTGGCAGTCGCGCAAAAATTCCTCCGCGGAGTGGACGAACTCCGAGCAGAGCGGAGCGAAGAGCGCGAACCTGACGGTAGCGACGACCGCAGGCCTTAACGGCTGGCAGTTCCGCTGCGTAGTAACAGATGGCAACGGTCAGAAAACCTACTCGACCGTTGTTACATTGTCCGTGAAATAAGATGATCACGGAGTAAAAAGGAAAAGGGGGAAAAGATAATTGAAAAGGTTTTTTGAGGTGCTCATTTCCCTGGGCATCGTACTGTGCATGTGTTTTGCAAATGCATCCGGCCCGGATCGCGTCGAGGCTGCAAGCCCGGACGGTTCACAAGGCGGAGACTACGGCACTTTTGTCGATGGTGAACAGGTCATCAAAGATATGATCGAGAAGAACGGAACGAAATCGCATCCGAGGATCATCATGACGGAGGAAAGATTTGCAAAAATGAGATCCCATATTGATGATGGCTCGGTGACGGCGACCTTGCTGCAGATGCTGAAAGATCAAGCGGACGGCAAACTCGGCTCGAAGGTGCTTCCTTATGAGATCACGGACGGAATTCGGCTTTTGGAAACTTCCAAAAGAATTCAGCGCCGCGTTGCCGCGCTGGCTTTAGCATACAATATCTTCGGGGATGAAAAGTATGCGACGCGCGCCTATATGGAATTGGAATCCGCAGCGAATTTTCCGGATTGGAATCCGTCTCATTTTCTGGATACCGCCGAGATGACTACGGCCTTTGCGATCGGTTATGACTGGCTCTATAACTGGATGAATGACAGCCAGAGGGCGGTACTGCGAAAAGCCATGATCGAAAAGGGCCTGAAACAGGTCCTGCAGGATTATGAGGATAAGCCCGCTGACCGCAGCCGTACGTATCGCTGGTATCAGGATTATCCGGGTGACAACTGGAAACTCGTTTGTACCGGAAGTATGAACATGGCGGCGCTGGCGATCGGAGACGAAATGGATGCGAGGGATCTTGCTGCTAAGGTCCTCACGTATGGTTACAAGGAAGCCTATTCGTTTGTTCGTCGTTCATACAGCAATATAGACGGAGCCTATGCGGAAGGACTCGGTTACTGGGATTACGCCACCTATTATCTGGGTCTGAATTCGTCCTCGCTGATCAGTGCAACGGGAACGGATTATGGCCTCGCAAATTATGAAGGAGTTCGTAAATCCGCTGATTTCGTCCGTTATATGAGCTCCAACACACCGAAAACCTTCAGTTTCGGCGATGACCGTGAGAGCCGCGACTCCAGCTGGTCGGTCTTCCTGTGGTTGGGTAAATATTTTGATTCGTATGACATCGCATCTATCCGCCTTAATAAATTAGCATCCGAAGAGTTTAACTATCTGGACGTTCTGTGGATCGAGGAGGATGGATTATCCAAACCGGTAAATGAGAGAGCGAAGGACTGGGGGGGCGTCGGTTGGTCCTACTCCAGTTTCCGAGACACATGGGATAAGAGCGGAACCATAGCGGCTCTGCATACCGGAATAAACAAGTACAAATATCATGGTCATTATGACCTGGGATCCTTCTATATCGAGTATAACGACTCTCGGTTCTTTACCGATCTCGGAAATGAAGACTATGAATTAAAAGACCGTCTGTATTCTTACCGTATCCGCGCGGAGGGCCACAATACGCTCGTGATCAACCCTTCAAGGGAGCTGGATCAGAGTGAGGGCGTAGAGTGTTTCATCACGAGTTACGGCGGGGGCAATGAAGCATACGCCGTAACCGATCTGACTGCTGCCTATAAGGCTAGCGACGCAAATAGCGTAGTGCGCGGCCTTAAAATGATAAAGGATAAAAAGGCCATTATCATCCAGGATGAGATCTCCCTGAATAAAGCAGGTGAGATATATTGGTTCGCCCATACTGCGGGGCAGATCAGCGTAGCTTCTGACGGCAGAAGTGCGATCGTAACGGTCGGATCGGATCGGTTGTGGGTAGGCCTTCTCAGCGAGGGCGGCAAATTCTCCGAGATGTCGGCAAAATTGCTTCCTACATCCCGTCCTGTATCCAATCAGACGAGCAACAGCGGTTACAGAAAGCTTGCGATCCACCTGACAAATACGAAGAATACGACGATTTCCGTAGTCTGCATTCCGCTGAAGAGTGGCGAAACCAAGCCGTCGTGGACTCCGGCGTTGACGACGATCGCCCAGTGGGCAGCCGGCGCACCGGCTCCGACGGTGAATGCACGTGCCGAGAAATCTTCGGTTACTGTCGGAGATACCTTTAAGATCTCGGCAGAAGCAACCGGTTCCGGCACACTGAAGTATCAGTGGCAGTCCCGTAAGGACTCATCGTCTGCTTGGACGAATTCTGCCCAGAGCGGAGCGAAGACGGCAACACTTTCCGTCGCTACAACTGCGGGCTTGCATGGCTGGCAGTTCCGCTGCATGGTAACGGACGAAAGCGGTCGCAAAGCGTATTCAAAAGCAGTGTCCGTGGCACTCGTTCCGAAGATCACGACCCAGCCGGTAAACAAGACCATAGAGGTCGGCAGTACGATCAAGTATACGATCGCTGCGACCGGCAAGGCTAGACTGACTTATCAGTGGCAGTCGCGTAAGAATTCCTCCGCGGAGTGGACGAACTCCGGGCAGAGCGGAGCGAAGACGCCGACGCTTTCGGTAGCTACGACCGCAGGTCTTCAGGGGTGGCAGTTCCGTTGTGTGGTAACGGACGGTAACGGTCAGAAGGCATATTCGAATACCATGACGGTATCGCTCTCGAAGCCGAAGATCACGAAGCAGCCGACCGCTTCGAGCGTAAAGGCAGGGACGAAGGTTACATTGTCCGTGGCAGCAACGGGTAAGGCAACCTTAAAATATCAGTGGCAGTCGCGCAAGAATTCCTCCGCGGAGTGGACGAACTCCGGGCAGAGCGGAGCGAAGAGCGCAAACCTGACGGTAGCCACGACCGCCGGCCTGAACGGCTGGCAGTTCCGTTGCGTGGTAACGGACGGTAACGGTATGAAGGTCTACTCGAATGTAGTTACCTTGTCCGTGAAATAAGATGCTCACGAAACGGAATAAAAGGAAGTTAATAAAAGAAAAAGGGGAAAACAAATGAAAAAAGTTTTGGCATGGATCGTAATCCTGGGGGTCGTACTGGGCATTTGCAGTGCAAATGTCCGTACGCAGGCAGCAGACGCATCAACAAACAGTGCTTCGCGCTTTAAGGTACCATACATATCGACGTACTACTTCAATCCGAAGCCGACCATAAATGATACGATCAAGATTCCGTTATACATCACGGACTATGAGCAGTCGGAGTATATGAAGAATGCGACGTCGGTTAAACTGGATCTGATCTACACGGTGGACGGAGTAACAAATACGATCAAAGGGGTACCGATCGGAGATTATACATTGACCCTGGGAAAATTAAGTGCAGGGAAGCATCAATTTTCCGTGGAGGTCTGCGACCCGCGGACCGGCCTTAAGTCGCACAGATTGTTTAATGACCTTTGGGTGATGACACCTGCGGAGACCGCGATTACAGCACAGCAGACCTACTACATGACGACGGCAGACCTTTCGAAGTACGGAATTCGCAACGATGACTCGAAAGATGCGAAGTCCCTGATCTCCACGAAGGACGGCCTGACGAAGCTGTTTGCGGATAAGCAGGCCGCCGGCTTTAAGAAGATCGTACTCCTTAAGGGAACGTATCGGATCGATGGCGAAGAGGCCAGAAGGACCTGTATCAGGATCCCGTCGCATTTTACGGTGGATATGAACGGAAGTACCTTTAAACTGAATACGATCCTGACGGGTGGAAAAAAAGTTGAGGGATGTATCGTAGCGATGCTGGATGTTGTCGATGCGCATCTGGTCAATGGTACTCTGGAAGGCGATCGTTTCGAACGGCAGGCAGAGGACCTGGAGAACCTGGGTCAGGGTGAAGCGATCAACACCGTCTTTATCAGCGGAGGAAAGTATAACTCCCTTGAAAACCTGACGATCAAAAGCACGACGGGACACACGATCTTTACTACAGGTACCTGGGACGGCCCCGGTGCATTAATGGAAAAATTTACCCGTACCTCAATCATTAACGGTAAGGAAGTTGCGGACCAAAACTGCAGCACCAGTTCCATGATCGATCTGACGAAGATGCTGGCATATGATGCTGACGAAGATTACGTGTATGTCGGACATCCGGGCGGCTATCGCGGTCTGAACGGGGAGTCACCGGTCATCTACCTGTCCTTTTATGATGCAAACCATAGGTTTATGGAGACTTTCACGGGCTTCCAGTACCGGAAGGTCTCGATTCCGACAGGGGCTAAATACGTACGCGTGACCTTCCTGGGAACGGATCTATCGGCGGATGATCCCGATCACACGGTATATGTTTACACAAAGCACCTTGGTGAGTATTCAAAGATCTCGGATATCCGGTTTATGGATACGCGTACCTGCTCGTTGGCCCCGGCTTCGGGCGGAAATCTCCTGATCGAGAACTGCACATACACGCGTTGCGGCGACAGCATTACCCCCTGCCCGGTCGATTTCGAAGACGGCTGGGAGGAGATGCAGGACGTTTACTACCGGAACAATACGGTTCTGGAAAAGGCAGAGCATACAACGGCAACCATCGTAGATAATACCGGCTACAATCATGTATTTGAGAACTGTAAGGCACACGATATCACGATCCGCAGCCGCGTATACGGCGGTGTGCTCCGGAATTTCACAAGTGGTGACTCAACGATCGTGTGGGCGCTGGGTACGAAGATGACGAACCTCTACGGTCGTATCCAAAATATCAATGGCGGATTTATCAATTTTTACAACCCTCTGAATGAAGGCGAAGTGCCGGTCGAGATGAAGGTCAAAAACTGCACGATCGCAAACGGGGCGAATACCACGACTTACACGTCCTCTGTTTTGGATACGGTAGTGTACGAGAATTGTACATTTTCCAATTTCTCCGGTGATCACGCGACCTTACGCGGATGTACAGTCATGATGAACGGTGATGTAAGAAGCAACCTGCATTTCTATGATTGTACATTTGTACCGGTTGCAGGAAAAGATGAGATCGTCTTTAATTTCAGTAATCCTTATTATGTCGATCGTGTGTTTGAAAACTGCAAGTTCACGGCGACGACGAAAACAAATGCATTTTCCAAGGATCTTACATTTAAGGGATGTGAATTTGAAGGCCTTTATCTGACTGCGAGTGTGGGAGATCATCCGGAAAAGATCACATTTGAGGATTGTGTGATCCGTTCTGCATCGGATAAGATGTTGGAATTCGGACCGTATGCATATAGTCTGGATCACATCGATGTCTTTTTTAAGAATTGCGATATCACATTTACGGGTAAGAGCCTGATCTATATGTATGCGAAAACAACAGCCGGAAGCCGCGTACTTTTTGACGAATGTTCGATTCGAAGCACGAGCGGAACCATGGTGGATGGCTGGAGCGTGGATGACAAAGCATATCTGGATATCGTACTTCGAAATACAAAGACAGATAAAACCTTAGTAACGTCAACGAACATCAAATCGAAAAACGTAAAGATCCTCGTTGAGGAGGTAAATACACCTTATGTGACGATCCGGTCCGGCAGCTCGGGCCAGCCGGTAGCAACAGCCGGCCAGGTCGTGAAGCTCTCGGCCGATGCAATCGGAAACGGTACGATCACCTATCAGTGGCAGTCACGTAAGAATTCTTCTTCTGCATGGACGAATTCCGGCCAGAGCGGAGCGAAGACCGCGACGCTTTCGGTGACCACCAGTGCAGGCCTTCATGGCTGGCAGTTCCGTTGCGTGGTAACGGACGGAAGCGGCAGAAAAGCTTACTCGAAGGAATTGACCATGACGATCGTGCCGAAGATCACGACCCAGCCGACGAATAAGACGGTAGCGGCCGGTGACACGGTCACCTATAAGGTGGCAGCGACAGGAAAGGCTACATTGAAATATCAGTGGCAGTCACGTAAGGATGTTTCTTCCGCATGGACGAACTCCGGGCAGAGCGGTGCGAAGACTTCGACACTTTCGGTGGCTACGACCGCGGGCCTTCACGGCTGGCAGTTCCGCTGCGTGGTAACGGATGGCAATGGACAGAAAACCTACTCGGATTTCGTAACGGTATCTCTCGTTCCGAAGATCACGAAGCAGCCGACCGCTGCAAGCGTGAAAGCAGGGACGAAGGTAGCATTGTCCGTGGAGGCGACAGGCAAGGCTACGCTGAAATACCAGTGGCAGTCGCGAAAGAATTCCTCTTCTGAATGGACGAACTCCGGCCAGAGCGGAGCGAAGACTAAGACGTTGTCGGTAGCGACAACGAAGGGCTTAAACGGCTGGCAGTTCCGCTGTGTGATCACGGACGGAAACGGGCAGAAGACAGTCTCTGACATAGTAACTCTGTCGGTAAAATAATCGACATATAGATCTCAGTAAAGCCGGCAGAGGAGACTTTCTCCCCTGCCGGCTTTCTTGTGCGAAAGAATTTTTAAAATTTTTTTGAAAAAGGGGTTGACAAATATAGTCAAACAGACTATATTATAAATAGTCAAACAGACTATAAGCAACCGAAAGGAGGAAGATATGTACCAACCGAGTGAAGAAGAACGGGAATATTTACGTAATTATCGTCCCGGAGATTATGAACGGCCTTCCGTGACCGTGGATAATGTGATCTTCACATTGTCGGATAAGCACGAACTCTCCATTTTGTTGATTCAACGCAGGAATTTTCCATACAAAGGTCTGTGGGCCATCCCGGGCGGTTTCGTCGAGATGACGGAGAGCCTTCTGGAGGCTGCGGCCCGGGAACTGAAGGAAGAGACCGGACTGGAGAACATCCCGATGGATCAGCTGGCGACGTTCGGAGATGTCGGAAGAGATCCGCGTATGCGAGTCATTTCCGTGGCGTACATGGCATTCGTCCCGAAGGACTCCTTGAACATCCACGCGGGGGATGACGCCCGCGATGCGGAACTGTTTCGCATCTACCGGAACGAAGAGGGGCTGGTGCTCATCGGAACGCGACACGTTGTGAAGGAGGACGAGCTGGCTTTCGATCATGCAAAGGTGATCGAGACAGCGATCCAGCGGCTTAAGAACCGCATCGACTACACGGAGGATGCATTTCACTTTTTGGAAAATGACCAGTCATTTACCATTTACGAATTGAAGAAGATCTTTGAAACGGTGAAGGGGGAGAACTTAGACGCGGGTAATTTCCGCCGGGATTTCCTGAAGAAATATGTAGACACCGGAAAGGTCGTAGAAACCGGAGAAAAAACATCGGCAAATGGCCGGCGTGCAGCAACTCTGTACCGGAAGGTACGGCAGTAAGAGAAAGGGGAGATTTCTATGAGAAAGCTTTTGATCGTTGTGGATATGCAGAATGATTTTGTAACAGGAGCGCTTCGAAACGAAGAAGCGATCGTCATGGTTCCGAACGCGGTACAGAAGATCCGCGCGGCAAAAGAGGCCGGAACGGAACTGATCTTTACACGTGACACACATTTTGAAGACTATATGGAGACCGAAGAGGGAAAGAACCTGCCGGTGCCGCACTGTCTGAAGGGAACCGAAGGGTGGGAGATCATAGACGCTCTGAAGGGGTTTGCCGAGGATGCGAAGATCTTCGATAAAGTCACTTTCGGCGCGCGTGAGCTCGGCGCGTACCTGGCGCAGGAAAATGAGAGAGAAAAGATCGACGAAGTCGAACTGATCGGCATCTGCACGGATATCTGTGTGATCAGCAATGCATTGCTCGTAAAGGCATTCCTGCCGAACACTCCGATCCGGGTCGATGCAGCCTGCTGCGCGGGTGTGACCCCGCAGAGCCATCAAACAGCTCTGAATGCCATGAAGGCATGCCAGATCGCGGTAACAGAGCCGGAAGAAGCGTAAGATGCGATCGTGTGGCCGCCGGCAGGAAACGGAGCCTTTTTCCGGCCGATGGTACAGAACGGACAGAAAGGATGGATGAAACTATGAAACAGATCATTACGAGCTTATTGGAGACCGATCTCTATAAATTCAGCATGGGGCAGGCAATCTATCACCAGTTCCCCGGATATACCACTACCTGGACATTCAAGTGCCGCAATAAGGACGTACATTTTACGACCGAGATGGTGGAGGAGATCCGCGATCAGATCCGCCGGTATTGCGAACTTCGATTTACTGAGGAGGAACTGGCATACCTGGGTCAGATCCGTTGGTTCAAACAGTCTTATGTGGATTTCCTGCGGCTGTGGCACCCTCGGTTTGAGGATTTCACTATTACCAATGATGCGCAGTGCGGCCTGTCCATCGAGACGAACGGTACGTGGCTGAATACCTCCATGTACGAGATCCCGACGCTGGCCATCGTCAATGAGGTCTATTTCCGCATGCAGTTTGATTACGACCGTCTGATGGAGAGCTTTGAACGCCGCCTGAAGGAGAAGATCGGCTGGTTAACGAGCGGGCGTTACTACCTGTCCGCGTTCAGTGAGTTCGGACTTAGACGTAGACTTTCCGCCGAGGCACAGGAGCTGGCGGTGAAGACATTGGCCGAAACGACGTTCCCGACCGGTAAGGATGAAAACGGAAAGCCCCTGTTCACGAAGTTCGTGGGAACTTCGAACGTTTATCTGGCCATGAAATACAACGTGAAGCCCATGGGAACCATGGCACATGAGTGGATCATGTGCGTGGGTCAGGGCAATCACAAACACAACCCGGCATACTCCAATTTCTACGCGATGGAGGCCTGGGTAAAGGAATACAGTGTGTTAAACGGTACCGCATTGACCGACGCCATCACGACCGATTGCTTCCTGAAGGATTTCGACCTGACCTATGCGACGCTGTTTTCCGGCGTGCGCCACGACAGCGGCGACCCGTACGAGTGGGGTGAAAAGATCCTGAAGCACTATCAGGAACTGGAGTTAGACGCAACGCAGAAGACCCTGCTGTTCTCCGACAGCCTGGATTTCGGACGCGCAGACGCTCTGTACCGCCACTTCAACGGCCGTGCGAAGGTTGCGTTCGGCATCGGCACCTACCTGGCGAACGATACGGACGAAAACGCGCTGAATATCGTCATGAAGACCACCTTCTGCAACGGAATGGACGTGGCGAAGATCTCGGATACACCCGGTAAGGGAATGTGTAAGAATCCGGCGTATGTCGAGTATCTGCAGCGCAGCATTGACTGGCGGATGGAACATGAATAGGAGGAACAAACGATGATCTTAAATACATTTGACGCGGAAAAAGAGATCGAGGGGATCGTTGCGTGGATCCGGGAGTGGTTTGCGGACAATGGTCCGAAGGCGACGGCCGTGATCGGCCTGTCCGGGGGCAAGGACTCCACCATTGTGGCGAACCTGTTGGTGCGGGCGCTCGGTAAGGAGCGCGTGGTCGGCGTGTTGATGCCGAACGGAGTGCAGGCGGACATCGCCGACTCCCTGGAGGTTGCGCAGAGCCTCGATATCAAGTATTATGTGGTGAATATCGCGGATGCGGTGAACGGACTGAAGAATACATTGACCGCGCTGGACGGCTTCGCTCCCACGAAGGATATGGAGATCAACATCCCGCCCAGGATCCGTATGACTACACTTTATGCGGTAGCCCAGGCGCAGCCCATGGGCGGCCGTGTGGTAAACACGTGCAACCGCTCAGAGGACTACATCGGTTATTCGACGAAGTACGGTGATGCGGCCGGAGATTTCAGCCCATGCGCAAATTATACCGTAACGGAGATGCTTCTGCTCGGCGCCAAGCTGGGCATTGCGTCCCATCTGGTGCATAAGGCGCCGTCGGACGGCCTGTCCGGCATGACGGACGAAGAGAAGATCGGTTTTACTTATGATACTTTGGACCGATATATTCTGACCGGTGAGTGCGAGGATGCGGCGCTCAAGGCGAAGATCGACCGCATGCACGTACAAAACCTGCACAAATTAAAAACGATTCCGACCTATCCCAGAGCCTGAACGTCTGAAAAACAGAGGCTTTGAGGGCCGAAACGAAGCGAATCCATACAACTTGAGAAAACAGCCGATATGATGCGCATACCGGCTGTTTTTTCATGCATTTTGCCTTGAAAACCAGGGCAAAAGTCCCTTTATAGGCATTTCTTACGATCTTCTTACGGGGCCAAAAAACTTAAAAAAAAGGCTTGACATTTCAGTTGCTTTCGGCTAACATATTAAACGTGAAACACTTAAACATACATTTAAGTGTATGCAATTCAAGTATTATATGTTTTCAAAGATCAAAGCGAACGGGCCCCGCGGATCCTTTGGGACGGATAGGAGAGAAGAATGAAAATAGTTGAGATCAGTCATGTTTCCAGAATTTATAAGGTTGGAGACCATGAACAGAAGGCACTTGATGACGTAAGTCTGGAACTGGAAAACGGGAAGACGATCGTGATCCTCGGTCCCTCAGGCGCCGGCAAGTCCACTCTGCTGAATATGCTGGGAGGTCTGGACAGTCCTACCTCCGGTACGATCAAGATCAAAGGAAAGGATATTTCCACTTTGAACGCCGATCAGTTAGCAGAGTATCGGGCTTCCGGCGTCGGTTTTATTTTCCAGGCATATAATCTGATCCCGACGCTGACCGTTTTGGAAAATGTCGCGCTGGTAAAAGAGATCGCAAAGGACCCGCTGTCCAGCCATGACATGCTCCGCGAAGTCGGACTCGGCGAGCATATGTATAAGTTCCCGGTAGAACTCTCCGGCGGCGAGCAGCAGCGTGTGTCGATCGCGAGAGCATTGACCAAAAACCCGGACATCCTGCTGTGCGACGAACCGACCGGCGCGCTCGATACCGAGACCGGTGTCATGGTGCTGAAACTGCTGCAGAGCATGGCACGCGAGCACGGAAAGACGACGATCATCGTAACGCACAACCAGAACATCGCGAAGATGGCCGACGTGGTGGTGCACGTTAAAAACGGTAAGATCAAAGAAGTGATCAACAACGATAAGCCTTTGGCGGTCGAAGAAGTGGAGTGGTAGTATGTTATTTAAGAAACTTATTCGTACCATCGGACGCTATAAGGCGCAGTTCATCTCCATGATCATCATGGTTGCTTTAGGCGTCGGTATATTCCTCGGTTTCAACATCGAGTGGAAGACTCTGGAAGTCAATGTAGCAAAAGCTTTTGAGGATACCGGTTTTGCGGATTACCGCATCGTGAACGAGCTCGGATTTTCCGAGGAAGACCTGCAAAAGGTCGCAAGCATCGACGGTGTGGACGCCGCATCGCGTTTCCTTTCGGTCAATGTCCCCCGGAAGGATGACGAAGACATCGTCATGCTGACGGTGAGCGAGAACATCGCTGTATCTGGATTTAAGGTTTTAGAAGGAACGGCTTACGATCCTGAGGATACGGAAGGACTGTGGATCTCCGAGCGGTATGCAAAACAGAACGGCCTGTCGGTCGGCGATACGTACACGATGGTGTATAAGAATATCGAGTTTTCCGGCCCGATCCGCGGCCTGGTAAAATCCGGCGAATACATGATCTGCCTCGTAGAAAAGGCACAGATGATGCCGGATCATGAAAAGAACGGTTTCGTTTACGTTTCCCCGGCGTACATAAAGGCGAAGATCGGCATGACGTTCTATCCGCAGATCCATGTGCGCAGCAGCCTTCCGAAAGAGACCATGATCGAGCGCGCGGAAGCGGCACTCGGGAAGTCCTACATGATCGTGGATAAGGAGCTTGTGACCAGTTATTCGGAAGCACACGGCGAGATGACTGAAGGAAAGACCATGGCAGCTCTGCTTCCCGTGATCTTCCTGGCCATCGCCATCCTGACCATGATCACGACGATGCACCGCATCAGCATCTCCGAGAAAACGCAGATCGGTACCTTAAAGTCGCTGGGCTTTAAAGACCGTCGGATCCTGCGCCACTATGCCGCCTATGGCCTGTTCATCAGCCTTTGCGGAACCATCCTCGGTGTAGCTGTGGGCCTGGGAGTCGGTTACTTCTTCGTAAATCCGAATTCGGTCATGGGCGATTATCTGGACATGGAGCACTGGGAACTGCACATGCCGCTGTGGAGCATTGCCGTCGTGATCGCGATCAATGTAGTTCTGGTGCTGGCAACGCTGTATTCGGTGGCCTCGATGATGAAGGGAACCGCAGCGGAAGCCCTGCAGCCCTACGCCCCGAAGGCCATGCGCCGTATGTGGATCGAGAAGAAGAAGGTCTGGAAGAACCTTTCATTTGCCACCAAGTGGAATGTCCGGGATATCCTGCGACACAAATCGCGTTCGTTCATGACGCTGTTCGGTATCGTCAGCTGCATGCTGATCCTGATCGCTTCCTTCGGTATCAATGATACGCTGAACAGTTACATCGATGATTTCTTTGAGAATTCGATCTGTTATAAAACGAAGATCGTTTTGGATACGGAGACGGCCGGTGATGCGGATGTGGAAGCACTCATTGACCGGTACGAAGCGGACTGGACCTCAAGCATGGGCATCCAGATCGGGGAAAATACCTACGCGATGGAGATCTACGGGCTGGAGCACGACTACTTCCGCTTCGTCAAAAACCACGGCGAACATATCGATCTGCCGGACGACGGCGTCCTGATCTGTGAACGTATCGCGAAAAAAGAAGGCCTGAAGGTGGGCGACACCTTTACCGTTTCGGTGTACGGAACGACGGAAAAATACGAACTGAAGGTCGCCGATATCGCGAAATCGATCGCGGAAAGCGTCATGATGAGCGACACATATGCAGAGAAACTCGGGGTACAATACCGGGTCACGGAGCTGTTTACAAACGAGACCGAGATCGAAGAGAGCCCGATCATTTCATCGACCCAGACGAAGCAGGCGCTTCTCGATACCTTCAAAAGTTTCTCGGAACTGATGAATGTGATGATCGTTATGTTGGTATTCATTTCCGTTCTGCTGGGCATCGTCGTTTTGTATAACCTCGGTATTATGAGTTATGCGGAGCGTTACCGTGAACTGGCTACTTTGAAAGTTGTCGGGTTCAAAGACCGGCACATCAGCCGCATTCTGATCGACCAGAACCTGTGGATGACCATCCTGGGTGTGCTCCTGGGCATACCGGCCGGCATCGGTGTTTTGAAGATCCTCCTCGTAATGCTGGCATCGGACTACGAGCTTACGTTGACGATCAGCTGGCTGACCTATGTGATCGCAACTGCGCTTACCTTCGGCGTTTCGTTTATCGTCGGTGTGATGGTGAGCCGGAAGAATAAAAATATCGATATGGTCGAGGCACTGAAAGTCGCCGAATAAATCGACAAATAATTCCAACAAGCCCCCGTGTTCTTCTTGTAAAACACGGGGGTTTGTGTTAAGATGAAAAAAGAGTGTATCCCCCCGATCGAGAGGGGGAAAACGAAGCGCTTCGGAAGGCCGGGGCGTACTATGTGTTAAAGATAAGTGAGGTAGGATATGGCCAGACCAGCAGGTAGAGGAAGTAGTTTCGGCGGTAGTGGAAGCGCAGGCGGACGTAGAGGCAGCGGCCTTGGCAGCGGAAGCGTCGGGCGTGGGAGCAGTCATCATAGTAGCGGAAGCAGCTATCATAGCAGTGGCGGTGGTTCTTACGGCGGAGGCGGACGCAGACCCATGTCACGCGGCGTGAAAGCCGGCGGTGGCGGCGGTGTGCTCGCCATTATCATCGCAGTGATCTTCATGTTTATGAGCGGCGGTGATGATGACGGCGGCGGTAGCGGCGGCATTACCGGCCTGATCGGCGGCGGTTCTTCCGGCGGCGGTGGCGGCGTAGTCAGCGGCGAGACAACGAATACATCGACAATCGATACCAGTGTAGCTTCCGGTTCCCGAAATAAGCGCACTGTGATCAAGGGCAACGGAAACGATATCGTGACCCTGATGGTCTATATCTGTGGTACGGACCTGGAGTCCGAGGCCGGCATGGCGTCGAACGACATCGTGGAGATGACGAAGGCGAAACTGTCGGATAAGGTGAATATCATCATTTGCACCGGCGGCGCGAAGAAGTGGCAGATCCAGGGTATCAGCAACTCCGTGCATCAGTTCTACAAAGTGGACAGCAGTTCCGGACAGTTGGTTCGTCTTGAGGATAATCGTGGCAACAAGCCCATGACCGACCCTGCGACATTGACCGATTTCATCAAGTACTGTGCGCAGAACTACCCGGCGAACCGTAACGAACTGATCCTGTGGGATCACGGCGGCGGTTCCGTTACCGGTTTCGGCTACGATGAGAAGAACGGCGACGGCGACTCCATGACGCTGGCCGGCATCAATACTGCACTGAAAAATGCAGGTGTGACTTTCGATTTCATCGGCTTCGATGCCTGCCTGATGGCGACGGCAGAGACCGCACTGGTTCTGGATAATTATGCCGACTACCTGATCGCGTCCGAGGAGACCGAGCCCGGCATCGGCTGGTACTATACCAACTGGCTCACGAAGCTTTCATCGAATACTTCCATGCCTACGACCGAGATCGGAAAGAATATTATCGACGATTTCGTTGCTGCATGTGACCGCGAGTGCAACGGACAGAAGACCACGCTGTCTATCACAGACCTGGCAGAGTTCTCCAATACGGTTCCGTCGAAGCTCTCTGCATTCGCCCGCAGCGTCAGCGACCTGCTGGGTAAGGAAGAGTATGAGAAAGTATCCGACGCCCGTTCGAAAGCGCGCGAGTTTGCCACCAGTTCGAAGATCGACCAGGTCGATCTCGTGAACCTGGCAAATAACATCGGAACGAGCGAGGCGAAGGCGCTTAGCGAAGCGATAAAGGGAGCGGTCAAATACAACAAGACTTCTTCCAACATGAAGAACGCGTTCGGTATCTCGATCTACTTCCCGTATAAGAAGGCGAAGCAGGTCGACGCAGCGTGCCGCACTTACAATCAGATCGGCATGGACGCGGAATATACAAAGTGTATCAAGACATTCGCAAGTCTGGAGACGAGTGGTGTTATTTCGTCCGGCGGTTCCGGTTCCATTCTGGATTCGCTGTTCGGCGGTGGAGAGGAGTCTTCTTCCAGTGACTCCGGCACGATCGAGGATCTCCTCGGTATGTTCTTCCGCAGCGGCGGCGCAAATGGAAATAAAGTTCGCGGTCTGGATGAGAACAACATCGAGTTCCTCAAAGACAGCGGAATGAGCACATCACAGATCAGTTCCTACATTGCCCAGCATCACTTCGATACGAAGTACCTGAACTGGGTCGAAGAGGGTGGAAAATACCTCATCGATATGCCGGATAAGCAGTGGGACATGATCCACCTGGCGGATAAGAACGTGCTGCTCGACGACGGCGAGGGTTACATTGACCTCGGTCTGGATAACCTCCTCGACTGGGATGATAAGGACCGCATGGTGGCGAACACCGAAGTCCGTTGGATCGCCCTGAATAACCAGGTCGTTCCTTACTACCACACAGAGACTTTGATGGACGGGGATGATGTAGTCGCGATCTACGGTTACATCCCGGCGCTGCTTTCTAACGCTGAGGTAGAAAAGGAGCGCGTTCAGTTGCTCGTGGAATTTCCGGACGGAACTGCTCCGGGACGCGTAGTCGGCGTGTTGCGTGACTACCAGAACGGCGAGACCGAAGCCATCGCGAAGAGCGAAACCGGACTGGCTGCCGGTGACAAACTCGACTTCGTATGCGATTACTATTCCTACGAGGGCGAATATCTGGACAGCTACATGTTCGGCGATCCGATGACAGTGACCGATCCGGCGAACATGATATTGACCGACTGGATGATCACAGACGCTACCGTAAAGATCACATATGTATTTACCGATATGTATCAGCAGGAGTACTGGACACCTGCCATCATGAAAAAATCATAAATCGGACAGTAAGGGGGCTTACTATGGAACGAAAAGGAAATTCGGATGAGATAACCAGAAGATATTTTGATTCGATCCTGTTGGAGACCCGGTATATGGACGCGGATCTTCCGTCTACGAAGCGTATGCTTTGGGGGCGGGAGATTCAAACTCCGATCATGACAGCTGCGCTGTCGCATCTTCACGATATCTGTGAGGATGCGATGGCGCAGTATGCTATCGGGGCCAAAGACGCCGGGACCATCCATTGGTATGGAATGGGCAGCGACGAGGAGCTCGAGCACATCATCGCGACCGGCGCGCCGACGATCAAGATCATCAAACCGCACGCGGACGATGCGGAGGTGTTCCGCAGGATCGCACACGCGAAGCAGGCGGGGGCTTTTGCGGTCGGCATGGATGTGGACCACAGTTTCTCCGGCCGCGGTACGTACGATCACGTGCTGGGCTTTGACATGAAGCCGAAGAGCACGGAGCAGCTGGCTGCATTTATTCAGGCCGCGGCGCCGCTGCCGTTTATCGTGAAGGGCGTGCTGAGCGTGGCCGATGCGGTGAAGGTACAGAAGGCCGGGGCTGCGGGTATCGTATTGTCACATCACCATAACATGATGGAATACTCGGTGCCGCCGCTCATGGTACTGCCTAAGATCCGTGCTGCCGTGGGAGCGGACTTCCCGATCATCGTGGACTGCGGCATCGTAAGCGGCATGGACGCGTATAAGGCACTGGCGCTCGGCGCGGACGGGGTTTCCGTGGGACGGGAACTGATGAAGCCGCTGAAGAACGGCGGGCAGGCGGTGGCCGACCGCATCCGCGACATGACGGCTGAGCTGGCTTCCGTGATGGCGCGCACAGGCGTGAAGGACCTGAAGTCGTTTGATCCTACCGTTCTGCACTTTTGGAACGTTTGATTTGATCTGAAAAAAGCCACTCAAACCGCCTGAATATGCACAGATCGCGTTTAGAGGGCCATATAGGGGGTTTTATGCGATTAGGTATAAGTTATGCACTTAGTTATGAAAGTGCTGAAAAATGGGCAGATCTGCACCAAAAATGCAGCTGCCGCACCGTAGTCTTTCCTCTGGATTGCACTGCGGATGAAAAAACGATCGAAGCGTACGCGAAAGCGGCGCGCGATGCGGACCTGACCATCGCCGAAGTCGGAGTGTGGCGCAACATGCTTTCTTCCGATCCGAAGGTGCGGGAAGAAGTATTTGAGTATACTGTGGGCCAGATCCGAATGGCAGACTCCATCGGAGCTCGCTGCGTGGTCAATGTTGCCGGTGCGCCCTATGGTGATCGTTGGGACGGTGGCTACCGCCAGAACTTCACCGAAGAAACGTGGAAACTGACTGTGGAGACCATTCAGAAGATCATTGACACCGCAAAGCCGAAGAAGACGAAGTTTTCCATCGAGCCCATGCCGTGGATGATACCGACCGGGCCGGAGGAATACCTGCGCCTGATCGACGCAGTGGACCGCCCGGAGTTCGGCGTCCACCTCGACATCGTCAACATGATCAACTGCCCCGAGCGGTATTTTTTCTCGGATGAATTTTTGGAGCACACGTTCGAACTGCTTCACGGGCGCATCTTAAGCTGCCACATGAAGGACACGCTGCTTCTGCCGGACTACACCTTCCAGCTTCGCGAGTGCGCACCAGGGGAGGGAACCTTGAACCTGGAACTGTATGCAAAGCTCGCGACGCGGGAAGATCCGGACATGCCCATGATCATCGAGCATCTGAAGACCGCCGAGGATTACTATGAAAGCCTGGCTTACGTGCAGAAACGCTTAGGAATTGAGTAGAAGTTTGAAGATAAAAGGAGCGGGCCCGGGAAAAACGAGAGATCGTTTTTCCCGGGCCCGTTTATTGTTAGGCTGGGGGCCACGGAAGAAATATAAAGCAACCAAAAGAGATGATTTAGCATGGGGTGGTGGTCAGAGGCAGGAAGTTGCTTGCTAAGAAGCACTTGAAAAGCAACCAAAGTAGCTATTTCGA
>DBXX01000106.1:4927-5173 GCA_002309675.1 Lachnospiraceae bacterium UBA1201 | reverse complement strand
AAAGCAACCAAAAGCCTAATATCGAGGTGGTTTGGTTGCTTTTGACATGGGGGTGTATGCTTGAGAACTATTAAAAGCAACCAAAAGCGCTTCTATAGCGTGGCATGGTGGCCGGAGAAAGGGAGTTGCTCGCTAAGAAGCAACTCAAAAGCAACCAATAGCGTTGTTTCGCGTGAACTTGGTGGCTATAGCCTCAGACTTGAAAACATGAAGGGTAGTTAAAAGCAACCAAAGTAGCTATTTCGA
>DBXX01000106.1:0-4882 GCA_002309675.1 Lachnospiraceae bacterium UBA1201 | reverse complement strand
AAAGCAACCAAAAGCCTAATATCGAGTTGGTTTGGTTGCTTTTGACATGGGGTTGTATGCTTGAGAACTATTAAAAGCAACCAAAAGCGCTTCTATAGCGTGGCATGGTGGCCAGAGGCAGGAAGTTGCTTGCTAAGAAGCACTTGAAAAGCAACCAAATTATCTATTTCGGGAGATTTTGGTGGCCGTTGCCCCAGAGTAGCTCCTAGGAGGCTACCCAAAGGCAACTAAATGAATTACTATGACTGAGTTTGGTGGTAACAATACTACCTGGTTTCATGCTCACAAGCCTCTTGTTTTTGGGCGTATTTATGATGCTTAAAAATATTAAAAAGTTAACGAGCAGGTCTAAAAACAAGCATATGTTAGCTGCTACAATTTCATAATATCCTTAAAGTCGATCTCCTAAGCCGGGATGGAAGTATGCAAACACGCCTGGAAAACGAGTATATGATATTTGGAGTGAGATTGAAATAATTACCAAACGCTATAAAAGGCGAACAAACGCGCTGGAACTCAAGATTTGTTCGCCGTCATGGTCTAATAATGGCCTCCAGAAGCCCTAAAAAGCGAACAAACCAGCCGATAATCCTGCTTCTGTTCGCCATCGTGGCTCAGTAAAGGCCTCCAAACACCATAAAAGGCGAACAAACGCTCTGAAACTCAAGCATTTGTTCGCCATGTAACATTATATGATAGTTGCAACAGGAATTATTTCGAGCGGACATCGCCGGAGGCTACGCTTCCGAAGCCTTTTTCCCCTCCGCCTAGCTTTCCTTGCCTTCATTTTCCGTCGCTTCTCTCTGCGCGATCCGCTTGAGGATCGGGCCGCGCATCAGCATGGTGAAGATGAAACTCAAAACAAGCCCCAGCACCATGGAAAGCAGGAAAACGACAAAGCCGGGGCCTACATAGGCCACGCATGTCAGAAAACTCGGGAACGCGAACGAATTGCAGTGTGCGCCGACCATGCCGACGATTGCTCCGCCAATGCTTCCCGCGGTGCAGGCAGCGAGCATCGGCAGCACGAGGGGAATATTCACGCCATACAGGCAGGACTCGGTGACACCGAGCACTGCGGTGACGCCGGCATTGACCGCGCCGCGTCGTTTCTCTTTGTTTTTATACATCGTTGCTACGGCAAATGCGGCTCCGGCCTGCGCGTAAACGGCGGCGCCGACGAGCGGCATGATCGTATCAAAACCATCCTTCGTGATATTTGCGATACTGATCGGAACCACACTCCAGTGTGCGCCGACTACGACCATGGGCTGCATAACGAAGCCCATAAAGGCGCCGGCGGCCACGGGACTCTTTCCGTAGAGCCACTGGAAGGCACCGGTCATGGCGTCGCCGATCAGCGTGCCTAAGGGGCCGAACACGAGAAACGTCGCGGGAAGCAGGATCAGACAGCAGAGGATCGGCTTCATAAATCCATGGATCGATTTCGGCAGATATTTATCGCAAGGCTTCTCCAGAACCGGCAGAAGTGCGATCGAAAGCAGGATCGGAATGACCGAACTGTGGTATACGGCCGGAAGCGCGGGGATCCCGAAAAACGTGATCGTTTCCTTTGCGTCGAAGGCCGCTACGAGATCCGGGTAAAGCATTGCGGCCGGGATCAGCATCGAGATGAACGGATCCGCGTTCCACTTTTTTGCGGCACTGACCGCGAGAAAGAACGGAAGGAAGAAAAACAGACCGTCCGAGCAGGCATAGAGAAAACGATAGATACCGGAGGTATCGGCCAGAATGCCCGTATTGTTTAAGAGGATCATGGTCCCCTTCATGATACCGGCGGCCATGACGACATTGATGATCGGCATGAAGACACCGGAGATCTGGTCAATGATAAACCGGACGACATTCGGTTTCTTCGAGGTGATTGAGGCGCTCATAAGCTCCTCCTTTCAAAATAGGGAAGGACGGCATCAGCCGTAACCTGAAATATCTACCAAATGATAGCACAAAAGATAAGGAACGACAAGGGGGATAATGCAAGAGGAGAGAAATGAACAAAAAGAAGAAAAAATAAAAAAACTTCTTGACAGGCGTTGCCGGACGTGGTATTATACTTGGGTGTGAGCCAAAAAGCTTGCCGTAAGCCGAAGACAGCAGGTGCTGTAAAGCGTAAGGATAAAACGCCTGCCGAGGATGTCATAACAGAGTTTCTCTGTACTACTATGATATTTCACCTCATGTCCGACGGCATGAGGTTTTTTTCGGCCATACGATCACCAAAAGGAGGTATAGTCATGGCAAAGGTTGAGTTAAAGCAGCCGATCGTTGAGGAGATCAAAGGTCTTCTGGACGGTGCAGCTTCTCTGGTGCTGGTAGACTACCGTGGTTTGACAGTTGAGCAGGACACAAAGCTCCGTAAGACTCTGCGTGACAACAACGTTTCTTATAAGGTTTATAAGAACACGCTCGTTAAGTTCGCAGTAGCAGGAACCGAGTTCGAGCAACTGGCAAAGCATCTGGAAGGACCTACCGCAGTTGCTGTAAGCAAGGATGACGCGACCGCTCCTGCAAAGTTTTTGGTAGAGTTTGCAAAGACAGCTCCCGCTCTTGAGTTAAAGGGTGGTATCGTAGAGGGCGCTTACTATGATGTAAAGGGTCTGACCGCTGTAGCTGCCGTTCCTTCGAAGAACGAACTCCTCGGAAAACTGCTGGGAAGCATCCAGTCACCTATTTCCAATTTCGCCCGCGTTCTCAAGCAGATCGCTGAGAAGGACGAAGCAGTCGCATAATCGTTTCGCGACAAACAATCAATTATTAATCATTTAAATTATTATGGAGGATTATCATGGCAAAGTTAACAACTGCTGAGTTTATCGAGGCAATTAAAGAGTTATCCGTACTGGAACTGAATGAGTTAGTAAAGGCATGCGAAGAGGAGTTTGGTGTTTCTGCAGCTGCAGGTGTAGTTGTAGCCGCAGCTGGCCCCGCTGCAGCAGCTGAGGAAGAGAAGACCGAGTTCGACGTTGAGCTCACTGAGGTTGGCGCTGAGAAGGTTAAGGTTATCAAGGTCGTTCGTGAGATCACCGGTCTGGGTCTTAAGGAAGCTAAGGATCTTGTAGAAGCAGCTCCGAAGGTACTGAAGGAAGGCGCTTCTAAGGCTGAGGCTGAAGAGATCAAGAAGAAGGTTGAGGAAGTTGGCGCTAAGGTTACTCTTAAGTAATCTGCCGACATTTACCGATTCGGATCAAATATGGGACGTATCCATTGCGGATGCGTCCTGTTTTTTTATCCCGGACACTCGATTTTCCTTGATTTTTTCGCGTGCTTGCGATATGATGAAACGGATTGTGGAAGTCATGCGGAGCCTTACATTGCCCGCAGAAAGATTACATATATATTCAGGAGGACAGATCATGGATTACGCAGCAGAATCGCTGAAGATGCATTATGAACTGAAGGGTAAGATCGAAGTCACAGCCAGAGCGGCTGTAGATTCAAAGGAGGCACTCAGCCTCGCATATACGCCGGGCGTTGCACAGCCTTGCCTGGTGATCAAAGACGACGTGAATAAGAGCTATGAACTGACCCGCCGTTGGAACACGGTTGCCGTTGTTACGGACGGAACCGCGGTTCTGGGCCTCGGCGACATCGGTCCCGANNGAAGCCGGCATGCCGGTCATGGAGGGAAAATGCGTGCTGTTTAAAGCATTTGGCGATGTTGACGCATTTCCGCTTTGCATCCGTTCAAAGAACGTCGATGATATCGTTAATACGGTAGCCCTTCTGGCAGGAAGCTTCGGCGGCGTAAACCTGGAGGATATTTCCGCACCCAGATGCTTCGAGATCGAGAAGAAGCTGAAGGAGCGTTGTGACATCCCGATTTTCCATGACGACCAGCACGGTACGGCTGTTATCACGCTCGCCGGCCTGATCAATGCACTGAAGGTCGTAGGAAAGAAGATCGAGGACATCAAGATCGTCACATCCGGAGCAGGCGCTGCCGGTATCGCGATCATCAAACTGCTCATGTCCATGGGCCTTAAGAACGTCATCATGACGGACCGTCAGGGCGCCATCTATGAGGGACGTGAGGGCCTGAACGACATTAAGAAGGAAATGGCGGCCATCACCAATTTCAACAAGGAAAAAGGTAAACTGGCCGATGTAATTAAGGGTGCAGACGTGTTTATCGGAGTTTCCGCTCCCGGAACTCTGACCGGCGACATGATCCGCACCATGGCAAAAGATCCCATCATCTTCGCATGCGCGAACCCGACTCCGGAGATCTTCCCTGAGGAAGCGATCGCCGCAGGCGCCGCAGTTGTTTCTACCGGCCGTTCAGACTACCCGAACCAGGTCAATAACGTACTTTGCTTCCCGGGTATCTTCCGTGGAGCCCTCGATGTTCGCGCATCCGATATCAACGATGAGATGAAGATCGCCGCAGCATACGCGCTGGCCGGACTGGTAAGCGATGAGGAACTGAGCCCGTCCTACATCCTGCCCGCGGCCTTCGATCCGCGTGTAAAGGACGCCGTAGCGGCAGCAGCACGTGAGGCAGCCATCAAGAGCGGTGTGGCAAGATGCGAGTATAAAGGTTGAAACGATAGTAAAGAGGTTTTTTATGGAGTGTAAAACAGAAGGCACAGTTATTTCCGCGAAAAAACAGTGGTGGTGTTCCGTTCGTACGAAAGCATTTAGGACCGGACCGCTGGACGGTACGATTTTCCCGTACATAATAAAGGTAAAGTATACCGTAGATGGTAAGGAATATACCAAAAGAAAATGGATACATGCGGGCCGCCCGGTCCCGGAAGTGGGAAGTACAGTGCAGCTTAGCTATGCGTCTGAAAAACCATCAAAAGTGAAATTGATCTAAAAAAATCCCCGAGGCCATGTGATATGTACCCTCTTTACTGGA
>DBXX01000096.1:355-16005 GCA_002309675.1 Lachnospiraceae bacterium UBA1201 | reverse complement strand
ATTATCCATAATGACTGTTCACAAACATCTGCCACGGAGCTTCTTTTATTTCGTATATCCAAACGCGAAGATCGTGAATTCTTTTTCTTCATCTCCCTCCGCCATCTTTACTTCGATGGTGTGATCAGCCGCGGTCTCCTCATCGAGGATGATCGCCAGCCACGGGTTGTTCCAGCCACCTGCGCTGTAACTCTCCACGCGAGCTACATTGGCCTTTTGGTTGAAAGCAGGGGAAATGAGCGGCTTCACGGGCTCGCCGTCCACCAGCACCTCTACGGCGCCGGCGGCAGATTTGTTGTTACTGCGCTTATACGCCATGATCAGACTTTTGCAGTTTAAACGCATCGTGAACGATTCGCTTCCGCTGTTCTTCGTATGGCTCCAGTTATCGCCGAGTTTCTCGCGCTTGTTGTCAAATTGGAACACGCCGCTCGTCTTATCCTTCGCGGTGAAGGAACCGGGGTTGATCACGATCGCGGGATCCGTGGTCGTCGTGTCGATCATGGTCATGTTCTCGAACGAATTACCGATCACGGTCGTCTCAGGCATCGTGTAGGAAGCGTCCGGCTCTGCCTCCGCGATGCGGTCGAAGCAGTAGGTGATGCAGTCACACATGATCTGGTGACCGTAGTCCATGGGGTGGTAACCATCACGGGCGAAAAACTCGCGGTTCGTGATATTTCCCGCATGGATCTGCGGGATCACAGCGTTCTTGATACTGATCATGGGCAGGTCATAATGCTTACCCAGCGGCATCAGACGATCCTGCAAGTTGAACTCCGACTCAAATACGGAAAACAGCAGGAACACGGCCGGTTCGTTCGGCGCGTTCAGTGCCTGGCGGATCATACTCTCGTAGGCCTCGCCGAAGGTCGGGTCGTCGCCATCATTGACCGCGAACTCGATGAAAATGATGTCCGGATAGGTGACTGGCGTCGTGTAGCCACGGGTCAGCATATCGCGGTCATAGCGGATTATGCCCAGCGTCGACGGGGTGCCGGAGAAGCCGGCGTTCAGGAAATGCACGTTCTCGCCGATGCCGAAGGTGTCAGCGAAATACTGATAGGACAGGCGGGCGTACGTCTTCTCCTGCGTGGTCGCGAGCGCGCCCTCGGTGATGGAACCGCCGATATAAGCGATGGTGACGTCCTCACCTTGCTTCGCCTTCTCGATGATCTTATGCATACGCGCGGTGTTGCCGGTCTGAATGAAAGAGTCGGCGATCATTTTATCATAAAAATCCATAGGTGCCTCCGTGGTTTTCTCTTCTGTTGTAGTGGGTGCCTCTGTCGTCGGAGCTACCTTGGTTGGATCCTCCGTGGGTGCCTGGGTGAGCGCTTCCGTCGCAGGTGCCTCCGTGGGTGCCTCCGTGGACGCTTCCGTCGTAGCCGCTTCGGTCGTGACTGCCGCCGATGTTTCCGGCGCTGTGGTTTGTTCTTGTGTTGCATTCGCGCTTGTTGTTTCCGCGCTTGCAGCCGCTGCCGTCGTCTTAGCGTCATCTTCTTTCGCACACGCGCCCAGCGACATCATTGCAGCCAATGTCCCGCATAGGAGGGTCTGCCTCCATCTGCCTTTTCTCATGTTGTTTCCTCCGTATAATGCTTCGGTTCTTATTTTTGTATCATATTATTTTCCACGCACCATGCGCCGAATTTCGTGAAGATATCCTCTCCGAACGCAGCTTTCACTGCCTCGGTGTAGCTCTCCATCATGCTTCTGTAGGACTCTAAGCCCGGGAAGAAGCCTCCCCGATCGATCCTCGGATCCGCATTGACCTGCTGCGCGAGTTTCAAGAAGAAACCATCACCATAATTCTGTCGCAGGTAGGTGCAGAACGCCTTGCCATAGCCATAGATCGCCAGGCGAAGTTCGAAATCGATATCCGCATAATCCGAACAAAAGATCCGTTCCGCATTGTCCGCATTCACCGCCTCGCCTACGAGGTACTCTTTATACTTATGCTTCTCCTTCGTCTCCGCGATGGAAGGATAGCGGTCGGCCAATGCGTCGGTCACCGAGCGGGCGTACACGACCGCCAGGCCCTCGGCAAAAATCTGCGACTGCGGGCACTTCTTCAACGTAAGAACATGAGTCATCTCATGGATCGGTTCGTCATAATCGACAAAATCCAGACGCGTGACATCTCCGTCATAGGCTTTCACGAAAGCGTCCCACGCCTCATCGGTAAGCAGCTCGGCCATGCCGAGGATCATGCTGGTCGGCTCCGACACCGAAATGATCGCGTAGCCATCACGCTCCGCCATCACATAGATGGGGATCTTCCCGCCGAAACTCAGCCCCAGCCAAGGGTCGAAATCATTATAAAAATAGGACATGTCGTTCGTCGTCGTATCCTTCGGATCCGGCTGGAACTCGACATCCAGCTGCCGCTCGATCTCCTCGATGATCGCATCCAAATTCACCGCGAAATCCCCGGGGATCGCGAGATCCTTATCCAGGCACAGGAAGTATTTCTCCGACTCCACGAAGCAATACTCCGTCGTGGTAAATACGTGCTCCCGCACGCCATCCAACTCCACACGATAGCAGTTCGGCGCACTCGCCTCCTGCGAAAGCGTGAACGCCATGGTCTCCCGCACCGCCTTCGGCGCCGCCGTCTCGGTAGACGGCTCCGCCGTTTCCACCTCGGTCGTCACTTCCGGAGCCGGTGTTGCGGTGGCTTCCTGCGTGGTCGTCGGTGCTTGCGTCGCAGTAGTGTTCTCTTTCGTTGCGGTGCCCTCGTTTGTTACGTTAGCCTCCGTCGTAACGGCCGCCTCTGTGTTTGTGCTGCCAGATGTCCCAGCGTCTTCCTTCGCACACGCGCCGAGAGCCATCATTGCGGCCAATGTTCCGCATAGGAGCCCCTGCCTCCATTTTCCTTTTCTCATGTTGTTTCCTCCATTTTCTCTATTGTGGGCGTGGTTCCCATCCCGCGCCCGAACGAAGGTATTATAACATATTTACCCGAAAATGAAAAGAAAGCGCCGGGCACTGCCTGACAGCACTTAACATGACAATATGTAAAATAATAGAACAGTAAGTGCGCCTGACCCGGTTCACTTACTGTTCCATATTTACTCATAGTGTGACCACATACTTAAGATCTTTACGACCTTAATATCGTCTAACACTTCGTATACCAGCCTGTGTTGATGGTTGATCCGCCGAGAATAGAGCCCTTTCAAGTCCCCGACCAACTTCTCATATGGCGGCGGGTTCTGATATGGATTATTCTTCATTAGGTTGATCAGATTGCGCGCTTTTTCAGAAAGACCAGCTGATTTCAATTTCGAAACATCCTTGATCGCCGGTTTCGTGAACTTAACTTCGTAACTCACCATTTCACCTCGTCTTCCGCCACGCAATCCTCGATTGGCGTAGCCTTCCCCTCAAGCAGTTTTTCTTTCATGCCCGGAATGGACAGAAGGTGTACAGTCTCCATCAGACTCTTATATTCCTCTTCGCTGATAATAACCGCATTACCGCTTTTGGTCACAACATTGATTGGTTCATTGAACCGAACAGCGCTGTCGATCAAAGAATAAAGATTTTTACGCAAAGCAGTTATCGATGTCGTAGTACTCATACCATCACCTCCACGTACATTATAACGTACGCTTTTGATTTTGTCAAGGGCTCCCGGTTCGAAAGCTAACCTGAAATGAAAAAGACGACGCCGACCATAGGTCGGCGCCGTCCTCTCGAAAGGATCGAGATCCTGTTGCGAAGTTTATCTGAATAGCAGCAAACTTATCAACGCTCCAATATCTCCGCTTTCAGCTTGTCGAATTCTTCCTGCGTGATCGCCCCGGAATCTAACAACTCTTTATATGCTTTGATCTCGTCGAATTTGGACGCACTCTTCTTTTCAGGAGTCGCATGGGACGGCTGCGAATAGGCTACCGGCGAAGCATTGGCCCTGATCCCACCACACCTGAAACATGTATTGGACAGGCTATTCTCCGCTCCGCAAATATGACAATACCAACGGCTGGGCTGCGCAGACGCGGACGGCTGAGCCACGGTTTGCGTCACATACTGCTTCGTGAATATAAGAACGTTTAATGCAATTACACAGCCGAGTACGACCACCATGTCTGCGGATAGTCTTCCTTCTCGGCTCAATCCATACATGCTCACCAGTCCCAATCCGGTGAAGCGCGTCAAAAGGGTAAGAGCACATACAATATCCATAATGATGATCGAGACTCTGGTCATGGTCTTCATCTCTTTCGCCGCACCCAGGATGCCCCCTACCGCGGGCAATACATCAACAACCGAGAAAATAAAATATACCGCGAAATACGAGAATCCGGATAAATCCCATTCAAGAATAAAAGCTGTGCCGTAGTTATTCTTCAGAGACATATTCAATCGATAATAATCCAAATTCCAAGTCGGGATACAGGTGGACATAAGCATATCTAAGATCGATGTTGATGCCAAAAGGTGAACTATCACAAACAGGACTATGATCGCCGTGGTTTTCATATCGTTACTTTTCATTTTTTCGCCCTCGCTTAACTGGTCTAAAGACACAAACGGTCTGTTGTTGATATGTCTATGATACCTCATGTTTCTTCCGGGGTCAATTATTTCTCACGTAAAGTCTCTTTCTTTCCTCCCGTACAGCAGGATGGCGATCCAGAGTAGGATGTTCTCAAAATCGAGATCCTCATAGATGTTCTCGCTCACTGCAGTTTAATCTGTTCCCAATCGATCGTGGTTTCGACGCCGGCCATGCAAGCGAGGGCCGCCATGCCGTGGACGGAAGACCAGATCTTGATCAAACCGACCTCCTGCTCCGCGGGCGAAAGCGCCCTCCCGCTCTCCTTCAGATACTGACGAAACACCGTCTTCAGAAGTTTAAACGGCGGATAATCCTCCTCATGATCTTCGTCCATGCGCAGGTGTGCCACGAGTTTCTGCTTCCCGAACAGGAAGGTGAAATAATCCGGGTTGTGGCTAAAGAACGAGATATATGCCCGGCCCATGGCCAGGATCTTCTGCTCGGCGCCGGCCGCCGAAGCGCCGTCCGCTCCCTCAACCGCCTGCTCCAGTTTCGCTGTAAACTGCTCCGTCACGCTGCTCTTCATGGCCGCCAGCAGCTCCTCTTTATCCTTAAAATGCGCGTACGGCGCCGCATGCGATACCTCGCAAGCCGCCGCGACCTTTCGCAGCGACAGCGCCTCCTCGCCCTGCTCGTTGATGATACGGATGCCAGCCTCGATCAGGGCCTGCCGCAAGTTTCCGTGATGATATGTATCGCTCATATGACTGCTCCTCTTCGTCTCCTATCTTGGGCTCCAAGTCCGGGCTTCACGTTCCCGAAGCCCCGCATTTCTCCTTTACCTTCCGTAAAAACTCGCAGGTCGCCTGCGGGTTCTCCCACAGCGGGCTGTGCGCCGCGTTCGGTATCTTGATGAACTCCTTATCGGGCGCGGACAGAACTTCGCAGTATTCTTCCACCAGCTCCCACGGACAATTATAATCCTTCTCGCCGCTGATGAAATAGGCCGGAACCTTAAGTTCCCGCAGGCTCTGACGATAGTCAAAGCCTGCCAGCTCATCGCTTAGCGGCGTGGTACGGTACATCTTCATACCACGGATGTAGTTGATCTTCTCGGAAACGGTGTAGCACCTGCAGGTGATGATGGGCCAGACGATACCGGAAAATTCCGATTTATCCAGGATCGTCCCGCCGCCCGCGTCGTGCACCAGCATTACGTAATCGTACCAGTCCTTACACCGCACACGCCCGTCTTCGAGATGCTCCACGGCATTTTCCAAGGTCTTAAGCGAACCCTTGGCTCCCCGCTCTTCGAACGTCTGTTTCATGAAATCGTACATGCGCGTGTCGCGGTCCTCGGAGTCGGTCACGACCTGCGCCATGCCGATGTAGGCATAGTAATCTTCCGGATGTTGCTCCACCGCGCGCAGTGCGATATGCGAACCTCCGGAGAAGCCCATGATGTAGATCTTCTCCTTACCGAAGCGCTCCTTCAGGTAATCCGTCACGGATTTCGCGTCCTCTAGCAGATTTGCGAGTGTAATGCTGTCTTTATCCACGTTACCACCATAGGCGATGCCCATCCACCGGTAGTCCCAGTAGACGACCGTGAAATCCTCCTCCAGCCGCATGTCCTTATATTTCTCGGTAAATACATAGTCATCCGTCCCGGGGCCGCTGGACACCAGCAGGAGCACGGGGTTTTCCTGATCCACGCCGTTGATGAAGAGCCCGTTCGGCGCGCCGTTCACGTCCATCACGAATTTCTCGGAGATGCTGTTCTCCTCTGTGTATGTACGGATCTTTCCGGAACTGATGAAAAACCAGACGGCCAGCAGCAGAAGGACCAGCAACACCGCCACGATCAGTATCCATTTGATCATCTTCTTAAACCTCTTCATATAGATCTCCGTTTCTGACATTCCAAAGTGCATCTTTACAATGTCAACATCAGTATAACGCATAATCTTTACAGTGTCAAGATGCAAATGGACGAAGGTGGTCCGGAAGCGATTTTTCTTGCATCCGCCCTGGTGAGCAACAGATGACGACACAGATAAACCGCAGCGCGGGAAGGGCAAAAAGCCCTTCCCGCGCTGCGGTTTTAGGATTCATTGCACTCGAACAACTCAATAGACTATCATTGGTGTCTGAAAGTTGATCTGTACTATGTACCCATTTTCGATGTATAGAATTACCTTGCCGGCTTTATCAGTGGTCCTTGCAAACTCCTCCCCGGTAGCCAGTCGTCCATCGACCTCGTATCTTATATGCTCCCATTTGATTTTTGTACGTTCACGCATGCTACCAAGGATCGTTCCTTCGTAGTCAGAGTATGGACGAATTAATCCCAATTCGGATACATCTATTTGGTGATTCGTACTGCTCACCTTTAACAAATATATAGGACCCTCAAAGATTATTTCTCCCGTTTTCGGAATCAATCGGGAATCCGAATTGATCACCTTCAACCAATAATCAGAGTCTATTTCATCGTCGAACTGAACCAGCGTGAATACGCCGAACGAATTCAAATTCTCCCTGATGAACTCTTTATCAAAGATGTATATGCCATCTTCCAACTGCAGGAGATCCGGATCCTCCTCTGTATGCGGAAGCTCGCCCTCATATCGATCGATACCCGAGTTAGCCATAACTTTGTGTAGTTCGGTATTCGTGTCAACGACCAGGGAAGTTAACTTGGTGCACATCTCGACATTCAGTTCCGTCAATTCATTATCCATACAAAGCAGTGATTCGAGTTTCCTGTTTTTACTTACATCCAGCTCCTTCAGTTTGTTATGACTGCAGTCCAATGTCTGAAGATTGGGATTATTGCCGATATCCAATTTTGTCAGGCAGTTGGAAGAACACAGAAGGGTCTCCAACATCAGGTTATGGCTCACATCCAGCGTGGTCAACTGACTCGAATTACAGATTAGGGAAATCAGTTTCGCGTTTTTGCTCACATCCAAAGAGGTCAATGCGCTCTTCGCGATCGTTAGAGAGACTAATTTGGTTATACCGCTGAGATCGAGTTCTTGAAGTTTCGGACTATCGATGTTCAGGTACCTCACAGGTGTATACTTTGCGAAATGTACCTGCGTCAGCTCCGGGCATTCCAGATGCGCTTCCGTTATCTTTGTATTGTGGCTCAGTTCCAGTTTCTTCACGCCGACGTCCGTGAGAATCAAACTTTCCAGTTCGGGGTTATTGTCCAGATCCAATACCGGCATTCTTCCGGCATTAACACACGTCAGTCTGGTCAGTTCACGATTACGGCTGAGATCCAATTCTGTCAGTCTGCTTCCGCTCAAACTCAGTTTCCGCAGCAGCGTATTTCGGCTCACGTCCAGTTCACTCAAATCGTTTCCAATGCAAAACAGATCTTTCAATTCCGTCAAACCACTCACATCCAATCGGGTCAAACGGTTCGCCGAACAATCCAAAAGCGACAGTTTTTCTGCGTTGTTTACATTTAACTGCTCTAGTTCATTATGATCACAGCGCAACTCGGTCAGCAACGGATTTTGACTGCAATCCAACTCTTTCAACTGATTCTCGCTGCAGTCAACCGTTTCCAGTTTCGGATTGTTACTGATGTCCAGACTGACCAGGTTACTTTTTTTGCAATTCAAATACTTCAATTCAGGGTTATGACTGAGATCCAGTTCTGTCAATGATGCTCGATAATTACAATTCAGTACCTCCAGAGAGGTCAGATACTCCAAACCTTTCAAGCTGTAAACGCTGGGAAATGTTATTTTTACAATCTTACTTGACATCGCTGGGGTTACCATTTCGACAGATGCTGCATATTGTTTCCCATCATCTCGAACGGATGCATCGTTCTGTGCCTCATTATCTGTCTGGGACAGATCTTCTATCGAGCGGATCACCCCCAGATTCAATTCCTTTGCTTTCGATATCTCCGCTTTATCCAAAAAACCGTTTTCGTCCTTATCAAATGCCTTGGAGATTACCGACCGAAATGTACTATCCGGGAAGTGTTTCTCATCAATAGTCACACCTCGCCCGTCCAGCGTCGGATCATCCGTTGATGCAACAGTTATAGTGTCTCCTTCCGACGTTGCTACCAAATCGCTTCGTTTCGGTTTCCAAAAGAACACAAACAGCAAGACCGCGGCGGCAGCGAGTGTCACGCCGACCGAGATTCCGAGGATCGTGACGGTCTTGTGTTTCGATTCCGCTTCCGGCTGCATTTCCGCCCCCTCATAATCTCCCTCTGTCTGAGCGGGCATCTTCCCCTTCCCGGGGTCTGACTTCTGATTCCGCGCCTCGATCACGTTCTCCGCCGTGGCTGCCTCTTTGCCTCCGGTGGGTGCCTGCATGCGGGCCTGCTCCTCTTGTGTCAGTTCTGCTTCCAGGATATATGCATCCCGGAGCTCGCTGATGTGATCCATCAAATGATCTTTCGTAGTTTTTATGGTCATAACGTCACCCCCGCTTCCTCCAAGGCACTCCTCAACTTACTACGGACACGCGACAAACAAGTACGTACGCTGCCCTCGGTCATGTCGAAGGCTTTAGCAATATCTTCGATCGAATTACAGTACCAGTAACGTCGCACGAAAACACGGCGCTTCTGCACCGGCAAGTCCGCCAACACAGTATCCAGAACCTCCCGGACCACGAGTTCTTCCGTGATCTGTTCCGCACTGTGAGTGGTATGATCCGGGATGCACTCCTCCAGTTCGTCGATAGCGATCACCGCCTCGCCGCCGCCTCGTTTGACCGCATGCGAAGCCCTCACCCTTTGCAATGATACATTGCGCGTGATCTTTCCCACAAAAGTCTTGAGACAATTCGGACGATGCGGAGGCATGGCATTCCAGCTGTGAAACAGCGTATCGTTGAAGCACTCCTTCACGGTCTCCTCATCATTCAATATGGTCCGCGCGATGGTCCGACAGTAGTTGCCGTATTTTTCTGACGTTTCCATCAGCGCGCGCTCGTTTCGATCAAAGTACAGATCAATGATCTGTTCGTCTTGCATCATTGCATTTTCCTCCGTTAGTATCAGGCAGGCTCTTTCATGCCCCTTCACTTATCTACTTGCAGGTTTTGGGCTAATGTTACACCCACATTAAAATTTTTGTTGTATGGTTGAATGAAAAAGTACGGTTGCTGCCGATGAACGCCTGTATATAATAAAAGGCGTCGGATACGACGCCTTAACTTGTCTATACCACAAAAGCGACCCCTAGGGGCCGCTTTCTCATTCATGAGAGGCGCAGACCGGATTTGAACCGGTGCGTACTGGTGTTGCAGACCATTGCCTTACCACTTGGCTACTGCGCCGCACTGAATGAGTATAACATAGCATTGCGGAAAATGCAAGTGCTTTTTCAAAAAAACATGAGCACACCAAAGTGCCTTTCAAATCTACGGTTTACTCCGGTACGTAAACATACTGAAGCACATCCTTCTCTACGCACCAGTTGCCGAACTGTACGAATATATCCTCACCGAAGGCTTCCTTCAGTCCGTCGGCAAATGCCTGCGCATTTTCCTCTTTATAGTTTCCGTAAACGTAATCCAGATGCTTCGCCTTAATGATGTCGTTATATGTACGGTAGAATTCCCGCCCGAAACGCTCACGAAGATATTCGCAGAGATACCGGCCGATCACATACTCGGCGCCACTTTGCGCATGATTCCGGTCATGGAAATCATATACGAAGATCCGCTCCGCGCTCTCGGCATTGACCACCTCGGGAATGATGAAATCGAAGCGATACGTTTTCTCCTTCGTTTCGGCGATCGTCGGATACTGATCTGCCAGTTTGTCGATCACCACGTACATCATGTGATCGGCGAGCCCCTCCGACATGATCTTAGACATTTCACAGTTCCGGCCCGTGATCACGTGTGTCAGCTCATGGGCTATCTCCGAGTAGTCGACATAGTCCGGTTTTTCCCACCCAGATTGGGCCAATGGAGACCCCGGTTCCCATATTTTGTCGGTGGTCAAGGCGAGCATCGCCAGATCGGCTCCATCCCCCGTGGCACCGGAGTTTCGTCCTATCGCATTACGATCGGCCAGCAGTATGATCGGTACCTTCTTTCCTATATCCAAACTTTCCCAAGGATCGACTCCATCGTAAAAGATCGAGCGATCCCCCACTCCTGAATATTCATAATCATCCGGCAACGCGGATAATCCCAGCTCCTCTTCGAGCGCATCGAGGATCACGTCGACAGTCACGGCAAAATCGCCTGGAAGGTCGATGTCCTTATCCAGAAGGAGGAAATACTTCTCCGATTCGAGATAGCAATAACTGTCCGAGATGAAATGGTGTTCCTTCACGCCGTCCAGCGTGAACTCGTTCGGTGTGACCGGCGCGGCCGTGGTCGTCACCTGCGTCGTTTCCTGCGTCACATCCGGCGCAGCCTCCTTAGTCGCTTTCGTCTGTTCCGCTACATCACTCGAGGTTACGCCCTCGGTTTGCACGGCTGTCGTCGCGCTGTCCGCCTTCCCCGCACAGCCCGCTACGGGCAATGCAAGCATTAGGGCAACCGAAAGCGCTGCCCCTTTAAGCACACTGTTTCTGAAACCTTTTCTCATTCCTCATTCTCCTGAGTTACTCTCTTCCAGATCCTCTTTAATCTGACCTGGCAAATAAACTCCTTCGACATTTTATCATAAGATAGTTTGATTCGTCCACCATAACCGCGAACGATGCCGTTCGCTATGGAAAGTCCGAGTCCGGTGCCCTTACCCGCGGTCCGGCTCTCATCGCCCATCTCCAACGGATCCAGGAGATTCTGAAGGTTCTTGCCGTAACTCAGTTCGGCCCGATTGATAACGGAGAAGCCGTAGCCCGTTCCCGTGATCTCGATCTTCCCGTCATCATAGGAGTATTTCGCCGCATTGGCGATCAGGTTGTCAACAACCAGACTCCAGGTCTCGACATCGCCCGCCAAAATGGTCTCTCCGCTGAACAAGACCGGAGTGTTTTTCTCCATCAGAAGCTTGCGGTTTCTTTCAACGGACGCCTTCACGAGCTCCGATAGGAAGATTGGTTCATTTGAGCCCTCATTTTCCGCATTCTCTCTCTGCTTGGAGTAGTAGAGGTTCTTTTCGATCAGCCCGTTCAGGTATTGAATATTCGTCAGGACCTGGTCGGCATAATACTCCTTTTTCTCGGAATGCACGTTCTCCTTCAGGTTCTCACAGTACCCCTGCATGACCATGAGCGGCGACTTCAGATCGTGCGCCATGGAATTGACCAGCGAACGGTAGAACTGGTTCTTGCCGCGGATGGAATAGATGCGCCGGTAGTTCCACCAACCCAGGAATGCAAAGAATAACAGGATGCCCAGATAGAGCCAGATCATCTTAAAAAAGAACATTTGTGCCGCTCCGGATATTCCTCCGGGAATAATGCAACTGATAGCGATCTGTATTCTCTCACCACTGAATTCATTATTTACCGTATTGTGATAATTGATAAATATATCTCCGCGGAACTTGGAAAACGGCTTCACGCTTCCCTTTTTGGGCTCATCCGGAACGCTACCGTGAAAATACCAAAACGATATATCGTTGTACATGTGTATAAATGCAAGCGAATCATCAATTTCCTTTTGATACCAATCGTAGAAAATCCCATAATCGCTTTTGTTCGGTTTTTTTCCCGTACCCCATTTGCGCTCCATAAGATCCACAGATACATCTGACTTGTCATCCGTATACAGATACAAAGCTTCGGCCATTCTGTCCCAATACTTAAGCGTGAGACTGTTACAATATCTTTCAGCCCCTTCCGTCAATAATCCGACCTCTGAGGTCGTACCGCTTTTCGTAAACTCCGGAAAAAATGTTCTCCACTCTCCATATGCACTACTGATCTCATTCGCAATATCCCTATATACATATCCTTCCGGGATATCACCGTCATAACAATCTATCTTTTTAAACTCGACCTCGGATTTTTTATTCTTTCGATAAAGGATAGTCACCGTCTTCGGTATGAATTCATGCTTTTCATTAATATAGATCTCATCGGTTCGCGGATAATATGGAAAGTGATTATCTATTCTGACAAAGCCGGTTTCGTTAGTTAATGTTTCACGCCAATTTGGGCTCGTGTATTCTTTGAGGACCTCCATTCCCTCTTTTTTAAGTTTTTCCATCTCGATGAATACATTGGCATAATAACTCGAAGGGCATGAGCCCCAAATATCTTCTCCGGTATAAGCGATACTGCCGCTCCAATCCCATAATTCCGACTCAACCTCTGTCTTTTTAACATTGTTTGCCATAAGGAAAACCTTATCACACTGATCTAGTTCAATGCCATCTGAAAGCTCACGCTTTCCATAATCTGAAGAGGATTCTTCGAGATCCGATTCCCTGGAGTATAGTAAGGAATGAAATAATCCCACGTAATCCGGTCCGAAGTATTCTTCCAGTTTCTGCTTTAGAAGCAGTAATTTTAAGGTCAAATACTCTTTGTTTTCCGCATACAGGAAGTCCGACTGACTCGTCACTTTAGTATAATCCGACATCACCTCCTGAAATTTGTTTTCCAACGCATTTTCCACACTGCTCGCAGCATAATCCATGTACTGTTTTCCGAGAACGCTGGTAAGGATGAGACACAGAATAAACCAAAGCGCCCCGAATTCTACCAGCATAAACCGAATCGGCCTTTTCCGGCTTTTCAGCCGATACCAGCTTATCAATCTTTTGACCTTCCTAATCATGTTATCTTCCTTTCAAAATCTCTACACCTATCTTGCTACAGTTATTTCCCGATGCGACGTCTTCGGGTCGACGAAACACACAGTTTGTACGTTTTCCGTATCATCCACGCCTCGATCACGATCAAGATAGTTCCTATCCAAGTCTCAACATGAGTCAGGATACTATACGTCCGGTATTGGGATATCAACCGATTCGAATCCGTAAAATAGGACCACGAGGACGATATAAAGTTTGATATTCTCTCATTGATCGCGCATATCTCAAGAAGCCCCTTTACAAAAATGATCGCCATGAACACCGCTTTGAGCCATTTCCAAGTATTTGCCATTTTAGGGAAGCCCGACCGCGTATAGTCCTCTAAGGCCTGGAAAAAGATGTAATAATAGGCACACGTCGCGATCGTTGAGCCTAAGGAAAGCATCATTGCGATACCAATTTTAGCATTAATTGACTCCGCAATTAACCGCATCACAACCATGATCACTCCGGCATAGAGTGCTTTTCGAAAGCCGGATTCATAATATTGCAACATGCTAAAGGCGACCGCCATGATGATCATCAACGCGATAACGGCCAGCGATAAGACCCACATGTATTTCTCCAGGAACTCGCCCAGCGGTTCTATTTTATCGTAGTTATTTCTATTTCCGTTCAAGTATCCCAACACGTTCCAAAAAACATACTCACTCAAAGGGATCGCCAGCAGGTTGAGGCTGACCAAGATCATCTCACAGATGTAGATCATGCGGAGCGGTTTGCGCGTTCCGCGATATTTACCCTTTAGTTTTTTCCGGTCGCCATAGAGCGGTGTTCCATCCGGATTCCAACCGATCAAATCCTCGGCCTGGTCCGGCTCCGCAGTCTCTGACGTGAGCACCACTCCGCACTCCGGGCAGGCGGTCTCGCCGTCCGGCACCACTGTGCCGCATACTAAACAACGCATATTCTACTCCTCTACTTTCCTTCACTCTTCTGTTATCTTATAGCCCCGGGCGAAGACTGTCTTGATCTGGCTGCCTGCCTTACCGAGGCTTTTTCTGAGTTTTTTGACATGATTGTCCACGACGCGGTCGTTGCCGTAGTAGTCGCGGCCCCATACCAGATCGAGCAGTTTATCTCTGGAAAATGTCCAGCCCGGCCGCTCCATGAGGATGATCAGGATGGCCAGTTCCTTCGGCGGGAGCTCGACGATCTGTCCGGAGACGGTGACCGAAAGCGCACGCTTATGGAAGCGGATCTCGCCGCAGACCAGTTCGTCGTCCAGCACGGTGCCCTTCGAGCGTTTGATCAGGGCGTTCACCTTCGCCAGCAGTTCGGCCAATGAAAACGGTTTGCAGACGTAGTCGTCGCAGCCCAGCTCATACCCGTGAAGGCGGTCCTCCTCGCTGGTGCGCGCCGTCATAAAGATGACCGGCACGTCCATGGAACGGCGGATCTTCATCATGAGTTCAAAACCGCTCATCTGCGGAAGCATCACATCCAGCAGGATCAGGTCATATTCATTGTCCTCGATCATCTGCAAGCCGGTCAGTCCGGTGGCTGCCGTTTCGATCTCATACTCCGGCGCCTTCTCGGAAAAATAATCCAGCATGGCCTCGCGGATCCTCGCGTCATCTTCAACCAGTAAAATCCGATACATCATCTTACTCCTTTGGAAACGTTTCACAAAAAATCAAAAGGATACATCCTCCCGACGATATTATCATATCAGAAGGTTGTATCCTTTTTAAGTCTTTTTTGAATCGTTTTTGTATTTTATCTCTCATCCAGTACCTGGAAGATGTAGAACTTCAGGTAGTAGGAGTTTTCCATGCCCCAGCAGACGGGGTGGTCGGGCGACTGGGCGCGGACCTCGATCTGACGCAGGCGCTTATGCGCGGTGCGCGCCGCCTGTGCGATCGCCGCCTCTAAAAGCTCGGGCGTCATGAAATGCGAGCAGGAACAGGTGGCGAAATAGCCGCCGTCTTTTACCAGTTTCAGGCCCAACAGGTTGATCTCGCGGTAGCCGCGGGTCGCGTTCTTCACGGAAGCGCGGGACTTCGTGAAGGCCGGCGGGTCCAGGATGACCACGTCGAAGAGCTCGCCGTCCGCCACTTTTTTCTCCAGTGCGGCAAATGCGTCCCCGCACTCGAAGTGCATGCGGTCCTCCACCTTGTTTAATTTCGCGTTCTCCCGCGCCATTTCGATGGCGCGGTCAGATGCGTCGATGGCGGTCACATCCTTCGCTCCGGCCATGGCGGCGTTCAAAGCGAAAGAGCCCGTATGCGTAAATACATCCAGCACGCGCTCGGCGTCGCGGCACATGGGCCGGATGGCGCGGCGGTTGAGCTTCTGGTCTAAAAAGAAGCCGGTCTTCTGGCCTTCCGCCACGTCCACACGGTACTTCACACCATTTTCCACGATGGT
>DBXX01000096.1:0-141 GCA_002309675.1 Lachnospiraceae bacterium UBA1201 | reverse complement strand
CAGGCGGCAGCTGTCCAGATCCTCCAAAATGTGCCTGCGGTATTCCACCGCGTCGTGAACACGCTTTGCGTAGAACGCTCTCGATGTGATGTCCGCATCGGCGTCCCGCGAAAGGAGCCGAATGCGAATTTTGGACGCAGG
>DBXX01000053.1:11963-15124 GCA_002309675.1 Lachnospiraceae bacterium UBA1201 | reverse complement strand
TCCAGCACTCGATGACCTTCAGAATCGTGATGGTGATGATGGTCGGCTGCGAGATCGGGATCATGACCTTCAGCAGGTACTTCAGATCCGACGTTCCGTCGACCTTCGCCGCCTTATACAGTTCCTCGGGGATCTGCTCGAAGTTCTCCTTCAGCAGGTAGATGTAGAACACCGAGGTCACCGACGGCAGGATCAGACCCAGGAACGTGTTACGCATATCCCAGTTCGTGATCGTGACATAGTTCGTGATGACCACGAGTTCGTTCGGGATCATCATCAGGGACAGGAACAGCGCGAACACCGCGTTTTTGCCGCGGAATTTAAGGCGCGCGAACGCATAGGCCGCCAGGATGATCACGATGAGCATCAGCGCCGTTGTAATGATCGTAAACAGAAAGGTATTCGTGAAATACCGCGCCAGAGGCACCTCGGTAAATGCACTCTTATAGTTCTGCACCGTGGGATCGGTGGCAATAAACCGCGGCACGTACTCCGAGTTATAACTGCCATAGGATTTGAACGAAGTCAGCACCATCCAGTAGAACGGGAACAGGACGATGAGCGCCCAGATCGACAAAAGCGTGTAGCGGGCAATGGCTCCGGCACGTTCCCGGCCGCGCCCGGTCTTTTTCTTTTTGTTTTCTTCCGTCATGCGTTACCACCTCCGATCGAAACCTTTTTGTTGCTGATCAAAAGGTTGAATACCGTGATCGTAAAGACGATCAAAAACAGGATCAGGGCCGCTGCCGCCGCGTACGAAGGATAGCCGCCGCTGTCGCCGTAGAGCATGTCGTAAACATAGCCCACGATCGTATTCATGCCCGCCTTATTCAGGTCGGTACCGAACAGTGCGACTTCATCCGAATAGGCCTTGAACGCGCCGATAAAGCCCGTAATGACCAGATAAAAGATCATCGGGGATATCATGGGAAGTGTGATCCGCGTGAAGATGCGGAAACTCGAGGTACCGTCGACGCGCGCTGCCTTATAATAGGTCTCATTGACCGAAGCCAGAGCGCTGGTCAGGATGAGGATCTTAAACGGCATAACGACCCAGACGGTGTAGATGCACATGACCATCATCTTCGCCCAGTAGGGGCCGTCGATGAAGTCCACGCTCTCGCCGCCGAAGAAATGGATCAGGATGTTGATCATACCATCAGAGTACGGAGTCTTCTTAAAGAGGATCATGAAGACCAGGCCGACCGCCAGCGTATTCGTAACGTACGGCAGGAAGGAAACCGTCTGGAACAGTTCCTTCAGCTTCGTGATCCGTGACAAAAGATAGGCCACCAAAAGCGACAGTGTCGTGGACACTGGCACCGTGATGATAACGATGATGAACGTGTTCTTCAGCGCCTGGATGAAATACGGGTCGCGAAGCACATACTTGTAGTTATACAGGCCGACGCCGGTGTAGGACTGCGAGGCGAAATTATAACTCTCCTCGAAGGAATAGACCAGAACATCGACCAGAGGATATACCATGAAGATCCCCAAAAACAGCAGGGCAGGCAGCAGGTAGAGCCAGCCGCGTCCCGTTTCTTTTAAACGTTTTTTCACCGGATGTCCTCCAAAACCTGCTCGGTTTCTTTATCAAACAAATAGAGTTTCGACGGTTTGATGTCAAAACGCACCTTGCCGTTCTTCGTCTCTAGCGGCGTCTCCGCCGGGATGATGGCGCGCACGGCCGGCTGTCCGGTCAGCGCCTTATTCTCACATACAATGCTGGTATCCCGTCCCATGACCTCTACGGCCTTTAAGTCACAGGTCAGCGCACCGTCCTTCTTCAGGATAAAGCCTTCGGGGCGGATGCCGATCCAGACCTCGCGGTCATCGGTCTTAGCGCCGCGGTAGATGCAATCATCGCCGATGTAGACACCGCCCTTCTTCACACGTCCTTCGAAAACATTGATGGGCGGCGTTCCCAGGAATTTCGCGACGAACAGATTCGACGGATGGTCGTAAACGTCCTGCGGCCGTCCCATCTGGTGCAGCACGCCGTCCTTCATAACGATGATGAAGTCGGAGATGCTCATGGCCTCTTCCTGATCATGTGTAACAAATACCGTGGTAATGTGCGTTTCTTTCTGGATGCGGCGGATCTCCTCACGGGTCTGCAGACGCAGGCGCGCATCGAGGTTCGACAGCGGCTCATCGAGTAGCAGCAGACGCGGCATCTTCACCAGCGCACGCGCGATCGCGACACGCTGCTGCTGACCGCCGGACATCTCCGAAGGCTTGCGGTCCATGAGTTCCTCGATCTGAACGAGCTTCGCCGCATTCATCACGCGTTCGTTCATCTGCTCTTTCGTCAGTTTATCCTCGCCTTTGAAATTCTGCAACGGAAACATGATATTCTTCCGAACGGTCAGGTGCGGATAGAGCGCATAATTCTGAAAGACCATGCCCACGCCGCGCTTCTCCGGCGGCAGTTCCGTGACATCGTCTTCATCAAAATAGATCTTACCCTCGGTCGGCGTCTCCAGTCCGCAGATCAGATTGAGCGCCGTGCTCTTTCCGCAGCCGGACGGACCCAACAGTCCTACCAACAAACCATCCGGGATCTCCACATTAAAATCGCTGACCGCGACCACTTCCGTGTGGATCTTTTTGTTTCGATTGGGAAATCTCTTCGTCAGGTGTTCCAATACAACTTTCATTCTTCTGTTCCCCCGCCCTTTTTATCTCACATAATAGTGTCTGGCGATCCAGTCCGAGAGTCCCTCGAGCCCCGGATAAGCGATACGCTCGCTGACATTCATCTGGTCCAGCATATCGCGCACACGCCAGCGCAAAGATTTATCGATGATATATTTCACGGTATTCTCGGTGTGTTCGTTCAGGAATTTTCCGATGTCCTGCATTTCCATCGGTATGATGGAGAAAAACGAGTACTGGTTGACGATCCGTTCATCCATGGAAGGCGGCTCAACGATGACCATGGCGCTGTCCTTCATGGCCGCATCATATTTGGCCAATGAGTTCTGCGTGATCTCCATCAGCATCTCTACCGTAAAGTATGTCGTCTTCTTCTCGTTTACGATCTTCTGGTACGCTTCGGGAAGCAACGCCTGCTGCTCCGTCATATCGATGCGCCACACCGCGCAGTCATGCGCCTCCATATCCGGAAGGTTCGGTTCGCAGGTCGCGAAATGCAG
>DBXX01000053.1:692-11867 GCA_002309675.1 Lachnospiraceae bacterium UBA1201 | reverse complement strand
ACCGCGTATTTCGCGAAATTCTCCAGGATCGCCTGCTCCAGCGTCCTCTCCAAATGCTTACAATTTCGATGCAGGCTGGTCGTCATCTCAAACGAAGCGTCACTCACGCCGCGGTACAAAAAACGGCTGCGATTTCGTTTCAGATCGGGACGATAATCCTGCTCCGAAAACAAAGGCATTAACTGTTCGATTTCCTTGATCCGAATTTCTTTGATCATACGCACCTCCGGATTTTTTCTGTTCCTATACGAAAACCGACGGCGCAGTTTTCTGCGCCGCCGGCCGTAATTCTGCTGTTTACATTTTACATCGAAGTATATCCACCGTCAACGGGTATCGGAAGATTTCAAATAATCAGCTAACTGTTCATTTAACTCTTGTAACAGCTGCCGATATTCAGGTGCCTCTAAATTTCTGATCAATTCGTCCACATCATATTCTTCGTTCATCATCCAGCGCTCTGTCTTCAGTTCATCATCATATGCATAGGTGATCAAATTATCAAAAACACTTCTGTAGGCATGCAGATATTGAATCATCGTCTCCTGTTGAACTTTTGTCAACTCAGGGAAAAAGCTCTGTATATCGCCGACCTCAATTTGTGACATCACCGACCTTCTTTGATTCATCGAAGCCACTCCAGCCATCTCCGGTAATAAAATAGCTGATATCTCCGGATCTGTATAACAAACTGAAAGGATTTCTAGAGCAAGCTCAGGATTTTCCGATTTTTGAGAAACTCCATAAGTCATATTCAAATTGATGTATCCCGCATAACCATTTAAAGGGAATACAGTAAACCCTTCCTGTTCTACGTTAGTATAGTCAATAAATGCAAACTTGTCCTCATCCGCCACCTGCTCCAAGATCGGTGAAACCAGACTTCCCCTTTGAAAATCCTCAGTCATTCGTTTTATCAGTTCTACACATTCGGACTCTACAGAAAGATCAACAAAGGATTGTTTTTTTGCATCATATAGAAAACTCCACAAGAACTCTTTATACGGCAGAAAGTTTTGCAGGGAAATTGTTTCACCTATTTCAATCACCTCGTTCATTGTATGATGATCTGTATAAATATCCATCAGCATAGAATAAGAGCCATCATAATCACGAAACAATTCAGCGTACCGGTCAGCGACATAGAGGTATCCTGAAGGTGTGTATGCTTCCGGGCTGATCATCACCGGAATAGCATAGATGAGCCCATCAATCGTTGTACTGGACCATTCAAAAGAAGAAAAGAACTCCTTTAGTGCGTGGCCTTTCTCAGATGCGAGAAAATCTGATAGCGGGATGTATTTTTCCCGAACGAAATCGATCGCCTGAAATAATTCGAGGTTAAAAGATCCTGTGAATAGAATATCAAACGGTGAATTATGTGTTTCATATTCTTCCAGCCATGGTAGAATCATATCCATCCTATAAGCGCCGGTTGGTACAAATCTGATTTCACAATCATATCCTTTTTCAAGCAACAACCGATTGATCTCCTTCTGGCCGTCGGAATTAGGTGCCCCGTAAAAGCCCAGTTCCCATGTAATATGCTTGCTGGCCGTAGGTACCGGATCCGTTTGGTTTATTGTTGGCGAAGTCTGCTCCGGCCGTGAAACCTCTGCCGTACTCGCATCTATTGATGAACTCGTAATCATATTAGCAGCAGTAGTGTTTTCATCCGTTGAGACAGGCTTTCCAGCCTTTCCGTCATTACATCCTGTACTACTCACGATAAGCAGGCAAGATATTATTGCATACAAGTACTTTCTTAACATAATTCTCCCATTATAACTTGCGGGATCAAATCATCTTGATCCCGCATGACTTTTCAAGGGTTTTTACCAATTATGGCACGTTAATTAAACTCGGAACAGAGAAGACTCCTTGCTGATAAGTTGCCTGATGGCTACGATACAACAAAATCAGCAGCATAGACCAAAACAAAAGATGAAATAGTCAACGGGTATCGGAAGATTTAAAATATTCAGCCAACTGTTCATTTAATTCTTGCAGCAGCTGCCGATATTCAGGCGCCCCCAACTCACTTATCAACTCGTCAACATCGTATTCGTCGTTCATCATCCAGCGTTCCGTCTTCAGTTTCTCGTCATAAGCATAGATGATCAGACTTCTAAACAGATCCCTGTAGGCCGTTGAATATCGGATCATCGTCTCCTGTTGAGCCTTTGGCAGCTCAGGGAAAAAATCCTGTATATCACCGGCCTCGACTTGTGACAAAAACGCCCTTCTTTTTGCAATCCCTTCCTCTCCCTCCATCTCCGGTAACAAATAGGCAGATATCTCCGGATCGGTATAGCAGGCTGAAAGGATCTCCAGAGCAAGCTCAGGATTTTCCGATTTTTGAGAAACTCCATAAGTCATATTCATATTGATGGCCCCAGCATAACCATTCAAAGGGAATGCTGTAAAACCTTCTTTCTCGATTCTGACATATTCCAAAAGCACAAACATATTCTCATCCGCAACCTGACTCAATGTCGGAACAACGAGTTTTCCAGAGTGAAAATCTCCTGCTATTCTATTTATCAGTTCTATGTCTTCGAGATTCATGGATATATCGATAAAACACTGTCCTTTCGCATCATATGGAACAGTTTTAAGAAATCTTTTATATGGCAGAAAGCTTTCCAGCGTACTCAACTCTCCTAATACGATCACTTCATCAGCCGTATGATGAGCCGAATAAATATCCATCAGCATAGAGTAGGATCCATCGAAATCACTAAATAGTTCAATATATCGATCAGGGACATAAAGATATACAAATGGAGTAGACGCGACCGGACTGGTCATAGAAGGAATTGCATATATGTCCCCCCCGATCGTCGTGCGGGACCATTCAAACGGAGAAAAAAGCTCCTTTAATGGACGTCCTTTTTCCGATGCGAGATAATCTGTGAGTGGGGTGTATTTTTCCCGGACATAATCGATGGCCGCAAAATAATCGTAATTAAAACTACCGGTAAATAAGATATCAAACGGTGGATTATTGGTTTCATACTCCTCCTGCCATAGGCGTTCCGCACCCACATCATAAGCCCCGGTCGGAACGAACCGGATCTCACAATCATATCCTTTTTCCAGCAGCAACCGGTTGATCTCCTTCTGGCCGTCGGAATTAGGTGCCCCGTAAACGCCCAGTTCCCATGTAATATGCTTGCTGGCCGTAGGTACCGGATCCGTTTGGTTTATTGTTGGCGAAGTCTGCTCCGGCCGTGAAACCTCTGCCGTACTCGCATCTATTGATGAACTCGTAATCATATTAGCAGCAGTAGTGTTTTCACCCGTTGAGGCAGGCTTTCCAACATTACATCCGGTACTACCAATAATAACCAGACTCGCTATTATAGTAAAAACAGCCTTTCTTAACATTATTCTCCCCTTATAACTTGCGGGATCAAACTGTCATGATCCCGCATGTCTTTTCAATTCTTTAATGTTATTACGGAGTGTTAATTAAACTCGGAACAGAGAAGACTCCTTGCTGATAAGTTGCCTGATGAGAAGATTCTGCTCTGTAAAACCGATAATTGTCGTTCGGAACGTCTTTTGAGTAACCACAACCATTAGGCCCATAACCAAACCCGGAATATTCTCCAAAATCGTCCAAATCTTCTCCGCTAACGCCAACGTATTTGAACGTAGCCGTCACAGATGTGGATGCAGTTCCGCCGCCTGAAGGAATGGATACCGTAGTGGTTGCATCTGCATGTTTTCGATCTTCGCGTATCTTGTTTTGAGCATGGACTAAGCAAGCGCCAATAGAGCCATCCTGCGACACAACATAATCAGCGGCATAGACCAAAACAAAAGATGAAATAGCCACCGATAAGCAACAGATTAACGCTAATAGTTTCTTTCTTTTAAACATAGTATTACCTCCCAATATTAATTTTTTTACGCAACAATGACGTCAATTACAAAATAGCATCGTTTTTCTTCTTTGTCAATACATTTATAGAAATTTAACATAAATGATCGTATATCTACCTATCACGGTTATATGAAACCTATCGGTCCCCTGTCATAATGACGCCCTGATCCGTTTTTCCGTTCCAAAAATCTTCGGCAGAGATATAATAGATGCTGCTTTTTCCATTCGAGCCGATCGTTCTGCAATAATAACTATCCCCAACCGCGACAGCCAAATTCAAATTCTCGATCTCTACCGATCGAATTATCTTTCTTTCATCCGGATCATACATATGGTAGCATCTCACTGTATTATTCACGTTCATCGGAGTCTCCACTATGATCTTTTGATCACTTTTGATCACATTTCCGACAGCAAACGGGAGTTCACATATAAAACGTGCAGACGTGTCATATAATTCCCACACGCTCCCCTCAAGCGATTGTTTTAAAATGTAACCTCGGGTAACTCCACAGCCGAAATTGTGATCCTCCGAGAAAAGAACGGACAGTTCTTCTCTTTTGATATCATAGTCATATAAACGCATATGGGAATGTTGGTTTATGGCCTCATTAAATGCATTCCAGTCTTCAAAGCCATTCGGAAGCGTATCATATGGCACATCTATACCGGAGCAAAGGAAATACAAATGATCATCGTATTCTACCATAAAATTGATATACATCTCATAAAGATCATTATCTGCAAATATCTCTTGCGTCTTGCCATCAGCCAGATCCATGCGGATGATCCCTACTTTTCTTTTCTCCAAGATATCGCCATATATCCACTTGCTTTCTCCGTTATCATCTTTCTGCTCGATCAATTCATTAGTGAGCATATATCGCATGAAATAACAGTCCTTAGTAAATAACTCCTCGGCCGGAGAGTATATCGGCAGATTCAATTTTCCTATGATATGTTGATTTTTTCCCTCTATATCTGCCCGGATCAAATTGGGATAATCAAAGAAATAACTGCAGTCTTCTCTGAGACTGACTAAATGTCCTCCCAGTTCCTCCGCCATACACGGAGTGGAAAGCGGCTCCCCGGTCACCAGATCGCGTTCCGTAGGTTTATGCTCACAACCAGGATCAAAACAGTATATGCTGCTTGTCTTTGTTTCTACATTAAAGGCATACAAAAATACTCTTCCATTCGGATTCTCACAAAAAAGAGCAAATTTTTCCGTGTAGGTTCCGCCGAAACCATTGATTTGAGCATAGATCACATTTTCATTTGTATTCATTGTCTCGTCCTGCTTTGAGGTCGTTGCGACCTCAGAGGACTCGGAGGAAGTATCCTTAGGTTCAGCCGGCCCCTGTGATCTGCAGCCTTCGGTCCAAAAAAGTCCAAAGAATGCAAATAATATAATCGTCAATCGTTTCATTGTTCAACCCTCGCTTTCAGATAATCTGCCAACTGTACATTTAAATCTTGCAGCAGTTGCCGATATTCGGGAACAGAGAAGCATAGTATTACCCACCCTATAAAGTTTTTTAATGCAACAATAAATCTAAATATAGAATATCATATGTTTTTCTTCATGTCAACACAGCCTTTGAAGTATATTAAAAAGAGGATGAACATCGATAAAATGTTCATCCTCTTTTCGACTTGATATTAAATATTCGATATCTCTTACATCGAAGTATATCCACCGTCAACGGGCAATATAACGCCGGTCACGTAGGTGGATCCGGGCGCCGCAAGGAATACGGTCGCCGTATCGAGCTCGCCTTCGTTGCCATAGCGCTCCACCGGGATGAATGCCTTTGCATTGGCCTGGAAGAAATCGCTGTTCAGCGTATCTACGGTCAATGGTGTGTAAAAATATCCAGGGCAAATGCAGTTCACGGTGATGCCGTACTTACCCCACTCTGCCGCGAGTGCACGGGTCAGGTTTACGAGGCCTCCCTTTGCTGCATGATACGGAGAACAGGGCGCGATTTTGTTTCCCACCATGCCGTACATGGAGGAAATGTTGATCACACGGCCATACTTCGCCGGGATCATGGCTTTCTTCGCGATGGCACGCGCCATTTTAAAGGAGCCAAACAGGTCGATGTCGAACTCATTTTGAAACTGCTCGTCGGTGATGTCTTCCGCAGGGGCTACCGCGCCGGTGCCGGCGTTATTGACCAGGATGTCGATCCGGCCGAACTTCGCCAGAACGGCGTCAACGACCTGCTCTACATTCTGTGTATCGGTGATATCGCAGCGAAGCGCCAGGGTCTCGGCCCCAGTCTCTTTTGTAATGGCAGCTGCCACTTCGTCGATCAGGTTCTGTCGACGCGCCACACAGACGACCTTCGCGCCCTGACGGGCCAATGCATAGGCCATCTGAACGCCGAGCCCGGTCGACGCACCGGTCACGATCGCTACATTTCCTTTCAGATCAAATACGTTACTCATTTTAATACTCCTATTCTACACAGGTCTAATACACGAACACTGTGTTAAAAAATTATCATACTTGTAGTATACTCCAATTTCTCCGAAAAAGCAAACCGTTTCTGCACATTTGCGGCAGAAACGGTCGCTTTCTTTTTACACTTTTCGAACCAAAAGTTCCACTACGAAACCATGATCGTTGTAATACTCCATGCCGCCGCCCTGCCTGCGCATGTACCAGTCTGCCAGATACATGCCCAGGCCGTAGCCCTGGCGGTCCGCCGCGTTTTCCCCGCGGTAAAATTTCTTCGTAAGCATAGGCAGGTCTTCTTCCGGAACACCAGGTCCGAAATCCCGGATCGTGATCTTGATATAGGTGTTCGTATCGCCCGTTTGATCCGCGGCCGGTTCCGTCACGGAAAACGAGACCCGGATATCAGTTCCTGCGTATTTGTAGGAGTTTCCTACCACGTTGTCAATGACCTGCTCCATGCGCAGTTTGTCGAAATAGGCCAGGCACTCCGGAATATGGTTCTCCAAAATGATGTTGCCATATTCGCGCATACCGGCAAAATACTGTTCAATGATGCCGGTTTCATGTTCCGCCGGGCGGATACGAATCTCCTGTATGTCGTCCACCGTAGCCTTAAACAGACTTCCTACCAGTTCGTCAATCATCTCGGACTTTTTACTGATATATCCGACTTTCTCCAGATATCCACTCAGGCGCTCCGCACGCTGCGGATCCTGCTCCATATCGATCTCTTTATGAAGCTGCAGATCCAGGACCTCACAGGTCGCCTTTATGGTCGCCACCGGAGTTTTCAGATCATGGCTCAGTTCCGCCACCATTTCCTGCTTCGCTTTTTCCGCCTCCATCTCGCGCGCTTTAGACCGTTTGATCTCCTCCCGCATCAGATCGAAGCTCTCCGTAAAGTTTCCGAACATGTTGTTTCGGTGGATGGGCAGAGGCACTTCCAGGTTCCCCTTAGCAATCTCCGCGGCGAAGCCCTCCATTTCTTCCACCGGGCGGATCAGCATTCGATGGACCAGATAGATCAGAACGACACCGAAGATCAGCAGAAACGACCAGAAGGCAACGACCTGGCACAGCATCGCATTCCTCCGGTTCTCCATATCGGCGGTCAATTCCGTTCGAACCGCTTTATAGATCTGCAATTCTTCCGCAGTGTAATATCCGACGTTTCCCGTTCCGGTCTCTGTGTATCTCCACACCAAAACAAAGACGCCCAAAGCCGCCAGCATGATCAGGATATATAGGATGCAAATGCGTTTTACCTGTTTCATATCAATGCATGTACCATGTAGGATTTCGGTTATTTTAGTTCCAGGATGTATCCGGTGCCCCAGACAGTCCTTATAAACTCCGGATCATTCGGATCGGCTTCCAGTTTCTCCCTGAGTTTGCGGATATGAACATTCAACGTCCCGTCCCCGTAGTAACTGTCCCCCCAGACTTCATCGAACAGTTTCTCCTTCGTCACGATGGTGTTCTTATGGTCATAAAGGGTCTTAAGAAGCGCGAATTCCTTCGCCTTCAGGGGAATGCGCTGTCCCCGAAGGATCACCGACATGGTAGAAGCATCCAGTCGCAGGGCCTCGTGCGTCACCCAATCAGCGTTTTGCGCCGTGTTTTCCGAAAGCTGCCTGAGCTCCTGCGCGCGTTTCAGATTTACCTTAACTTTTGCCAACAGGACGGACAGGCTGTAGGGCTTCTTGATATAATCATCGCCACCGATGCTTAAGGCGACCAGCACGTCATCGTCGCTCTGACGGGCGCTGATGAACAGAATTGGCAGTTTATACTCTTCACGGATCTTCCGGCATACATCAAATCCGGAACCATCCTTCAGGTTGATATCCAGCAGGATCAGATCCGTATCATGTTCCTTCAGGAAATCAAAACAAGACACAGCCGATTCCACGTACTGTGTCTTCACGTTAAACATCTCAAAGTATTCTGCCGTCATCTTTGCCAGTTCGACTTCATCATCCACGATCAGACAATTATAATGCATGTAGTTCTCCTCTGCAGTGTCACGTTTCAAAAGCAGGCGCCGGTCTTTCGGTCGGCGCTCCCCCTGCGCGGGGGAGCCTTTACCTGAATTATACTCTTTTTCACCTGGAAAATCAAAGTCATTTTACTCTTCGGTGATCATTTCCACCGGCTTTAGTTTCTTCACTTTTCGGCTAATGATCAATGAAGTCAGGATCGCCACCGCGAGGATACCGATTCCGGTCAGTATCTTACTCAGGAGAGATACGGAAAATGACACACTTCTGATCCCGAAACCGCTGAAGATCACGCGGCACCCGAGGTTGCCGACAGGGCTCACGATCAGGCCTCCCAGAATGACGCCCAGAAGGATCGCGGGCAGGTTTGTCATTATGATCTGCACCATGAGTCCCCGGCTCGTTTCTCCGAGCGCCTTGCTGATGCCCATACCACGCCATTCCTTGCTGATCTTCGCCCGAATCACCAGAGACTCCACGAAGGTCACGACCAGAGCGGTCACGAAGCAGATTATGATGCAGAATGCCTCCATGGCCATGGATAACGTGTCTATGGTCCCTTCGATCTCCTTCTTCGAATTGGTGTACTCCAGGGTCAGCCCTTTCTCCTTTGCGATCACCTCGACAGCGCTTTTTAGTTCGTCATATTCGACACCATCCGCTGCAGTGACCGTGTAGGTATAATTCCCTTTGGCATTCGTGACTCTGCGCGCAGCCTCCATGGTCATGATCGCTGTCCGTCCGTAGTGTTCCATCTTCTGATTCACGCCCACCACGAGGTATTCCTCTTTATTCCCGACGTTTTCGATCTCGATCACATCTCCGACTTTAACGCCCAAATCATCCACGATACCCGAGGTGACCATGACCTCATTGTCCCGCTCCGGCAGTCTGCCTTCCAGGATGGTGGTATGGTTCGACTGTTTCGGATCATCCATTATGACCACGTTATACATCCGTGTATCCCCATTGAAGAGAAAATTATAGTCCACACGGTAGTAAGCGATCACACTTTCCGTTTCCGGAAGGGCACGCAGATCGTCGGCGATGTCATTGCTGCCTGTAACGACCATGGTTCCGACCTCGATGCCCAGAAGTTTGATCATCTTATCCGGAGCCTTTCCGAAGTTCTGATATAGGCCGAAGCCCACCAGGGCGAACATGGCCAGAAGTCCCATCATCAGGAACATCAGGATGTTTTTACCCAATCCTCCTACCGTTTCCTTCAAGGACAGGATGACCGGCACGGGGAGGTTCGTTGTTTCAAAGGAAAAATAGTTACGTTTGTAGTTGTGCGTCGAAATGCCGCCGCGTAGCGCATCCAGGACCGAGATCTTGTTGTACTGTCTTCCGATGATCCAGGTGACGAATGCAACCAGAGCGGTCAGCGCGATCCCGGTCTCCAATGCGATCCGGATATTGACCGGCTGGTTCCAGCTCAGACCCAGCACCGAACTGAGCACGTTTCCGAACCCGGAAAATGTAAACAGTGCCACGCTCAATCCCAAAACCGCGCCAATCGCGGCAACGAGTGTGATCTGAAGCACCAGGGACAGTTTGAGCTGCCGCACCGTATAGCCGCCGGCTTCCAGGATACCGGTATGGTTCATGTTTCTCCGAATGAAATTTCGGATACTGAAAGAGATGATGATCAATGCGATGAGCAACACCAGGATCGCGAACATCAGCACCAGTGCCATGACGATCTTAGGAAGAAAAGCGTCACCGTTTCGAATGGCGTCCCAGTTCAGAAGCATATAGGAAGCCCGCATGTTCTGGCGGACGCCGTCTACGGTATGTTCCTGCTCCCAGGCCTCACAGGCAGCTTTATAAATATCTCCGACTTCGCTTTCGATCCGGTCTAACCGACTCCCCTCTGTCTTCATTTTCTCCATGTCCACGACGCCTTTGAAGCACTGATGTGCCGTGAGGCCGATCTTTGCGTCATACATTTCCCGTATCATTTCCCCGGAAATATAGATGCTGTGGATGGTCATATTCAGCGTGGAGCAGTAATACGGATCTTCGGTGTATCCCGCTACACGAAAGCGAAACGAGCGGTCATCCACGCGAAGTTCAAAGGTATCTCCGACCGGGAAGGACCCCTTCAGGTTCAGGGGAAGGAACACATCATCTTTTGCAAACTCGACGTCGGGCTGCACTACATTCAGTATCCTGCATTCCTCCTCTTGATCATAGATCAGAAAATCATAGGTAATATAATCTCCGCCTTTCGGATTCCCGAACTCCGCGTTTAATCTCGCGATCGGCGTATGTTCATAATCCTTGATGTAGGCGTTTTCACGGAGGGCCCGATCGGCGGCCTGCGTGGCTTTTTCGTTGTCGATCACGTTCAGGTAGATATGCGGACCGTTGACCTTTCGGAACGTTTCATCCAGCACACCCTGCATCTGGGTCAGCGCGCAAAGACAGTCAAAGATCAGAAAGGCCGAAAGGAAGGTCAGGATCAGGAATGTGATCATGTCACCCTTCTGACGTTTGATGTTGTTTTTAGCCAGGAAGAATATCTTATACATAGCTTACCACCCCTGTTCCTGAAGGAAATCCTTCAGTTTTCTGTGACGTTTCTCCGCCTGCTCGCGGTTCGGGTTCTCCGCGTCCCTGTAGTCGCCGACATACGGTCCCAGATCGCATTCATCGGCGATCACGCCATCCGACAGATAGATGATGCGGTTGCCGCGCTCAGCTGCCTTTATGGTATGTGTGACCATCACGATGCTCTGGCCCTTCTCATTCAGCTCACTCAGGATATTCAGGACATTCTGCGTATTCTGGGAGTTCAGTGCACCGGTCGG
>DBXX01000053.1:0-649 GCA_002309675.1 Lachnospiraceae bacterium UBA1201 | reverse complement strand
TGCTGGCCGCCGGACAGCTGCGTGGGGAACTTTCGGTGATCGCTCTCGCCGATCTCCACGCGGGTCAGCAGTGTCTTCGCTTTCTCTGCCAGTGACTTCCGGTCTTTATTCTTAAGCAATCCGCAGATCATGACATTGTCCAGAGCGGACAGTGAGTCGTTTAAGTAGTTCTGCTGGAACACGAAACCCGCATGGTCGCGGCGAAACAGCGCCAGTTTGTCGTTGTTGAACTTCGAGATTTCGATGCCCTGCTCCCCGTTTTCCACATAGTAGGTCACGGTTCCCAGCGACGGGCGGTCCATACCGGACAGGGCGTACAAAAGCGTGCTCTTACCGGAGCCGGAGTTTCCCATGACTACGGTGAAATCCCCTTTAAATATATCCAGATTCAGGTTCTTTAAAACATGCTGCTGGATCGATTCGTTGGAAAATGTCTTACACAGATCTTTTGCGGTCAATATGATTTTCTTGCTCATCATAGCTCCTTTCGCTAAATGCCCCGGCCCGGCCGGTCTCAAATACGGAAGGCACACAAAAAGACTTCCGCGTCGCATTTGTTGATCTTACTATACAACAAACGAAACGGGAAGTCTTAACTTGTATCTTCTTAGTTTCTTAACTGTTCCTTAAACGTTCCGGAAACGGAATT
>DBXX01000049.1:7487-9396 GCA_002309675.1 Lachnospiraceae bacterium UBA1201 | reverse complement strand
CGGATGCCGGCCTCATGGCCGCGGACTGCGGTAAATGTGATGGGGTCTGCCTCCGAGCCCGTCAGTTTATAGTAAACGGTACGAAGCGCCGCTTCCATAACACCGCCGGTCACACCGAAGATGACGCCTGCGCCGGAGTAATCGCCCATGATATCCTGATCCCAGCCTTCTTCGGGCAGACGCTCGAAGATGATGCCGGCACGTTTGATCATTCTGGCCAATTCTCTCGTGGTGATAACAGCATCGACGTCCGGAAGGCCGTTCACCTTCAACTGCTCACGCTGGCGCTCGTACTTCTTCGCGGTACAAGGCATGACGGAGACTACAAAGATATCTTCGGGAGCCACGCCGTGGATCTGTGCCCAGTAGGATTTGATGATGGCGCCCTGCATCTGGTGNNNNTGCGGGGACTTGCAGGAGGACAGGTGCGGCAGCAGGTCGCTGTAGTTGTACTCCGCGTAGTTTACCCAGCCCGGTGAGCAGGAAGTGATCATGGGAAGAACGCCGCCGTTCTTCAGGCGCCCGAGGAGCTCGGTGCCTTCCTCCATGATGGTCAGGTCTGCGCCGAAGTTGACGTCGTAGATGCGCTTGAAACCGAGACGACGCATCGCTGCGATCATTTTACCGGTGACGGGCGTGCCGATGGGGTAGCCGAACTCTTCACCGAGTGCGGCACGGACGGCCGGAGCCGCCTGCGCGATAACGACTTTTCCTTTGGCAAATGCTTCGTCGACCAGTTCGATCTCGGAGTGCTCCATCAGGGCACCGGTCGGGCAGACCGAAACACATTGACCGCACTGGATACAGGGCGAGTCGTTGAAGCCGCGGTCCTCGGCGGGAGCGACGAAGGTATTGAAGCCGCGGTTCTCGTATCCGAGGATGCCGAGACCGTGGGCGTTTTTACATCTTTCGATACATCTGCCGCAGAGGATACATTTGGATGTATCGCGGACTAGTCCGGGCGCGAGCTGGTCGATATGTACCTCCGAGTGCACGCCGCCGAACACGTCGGCGCGGGCGCCGGTAACATTGGCCACATGGAGTAGCTCACATTTTCCGTTTTTGTCACATGCCTGGCAGAACTGGTTATGGTTGGACAGAAGGAGCTCAACGCTCATTCTTCTGGCAGTGGTCGCAGCGGGAGAGGAGATCGTGATCTCCATGCCGTCGGATACCGGGTAGACGCAGCTGGCTACGAGGCCACGTGCGCCTTTGACTTCTACGAGGCAGACACGGCAGGATCCCTGGTTGCATTCTCCGTGGTTAAACGAGCAGAGAGAGGGGATCTCATATCCGCATTTTCTTGCAGCTTCCAGGATCGTAAGGCCTTCTTCCACCTGGTGGCTGACACCTTCGATCTTGATCGTTATAAGTGACATGCTCTTCTCCTCCTACTCTTTCGTGATCGCGATGAATTTGCAGTTGCTCTTACACAGACCGCACTTCGCGCATTTGCTCTGGTCGATCGCGAAGGAAGCCAGCTTGTGGCCCTCGGCGATGTAGTCCGTGCGGGAAATGCATCCGGCAGGGCAGTTTCTCGCGCAGAGACCGCAACCGATACAGATGTCCGGATTGATCTTATACTGCATCAGACTCTTGCAGACATGTGCCGGACAGCGTTTCTCAACGATGTGGGCGATATATTCGTCCCGGAAGTGACGCAGGGTCGAATTGACCGGGTTCGCCGCGGTCTGACCCAGAGCACAGAGTGAATTCTTCTGAATGGTCTTGCTCAGTTCTTCGAGGGTGTCCAGATCCTCCATGGTTCCCTTACCTTCGGTGATCTTCGTCAGGATCTCCAGGATCCTCTTCGTACCGATACGGCAGGGGGAGCATTTTCCGCAGGATTCATCGCAGATGAACTCCATGTAGAATTTCGCCACGTCGACCATACAGTTGTCTTCGTCCA
>DBXX01000049.1:7126-7311 GCA_002309675.1 Lachnospiraceae bacterium UBA1201 | reverse complement strand
CCCACGTTATTGACCTTACCGCCCAGGGCGAATACCTTCGTGCCCTTCGAGCCTTCGGTGCCGACGCGTGCGAATTCCGCCGCGCCTTCCCGCATGATATACGGAACACAGGCCAATGTCTCGACGTTGTTTACGATGGTGGGCTTACCCCAGAGACCTTTTACCGCCGGGAACGGAGGACGGGG
>DBXX01000049.1:6603-7082 GCA_002309675.1 Lachnospiraceae bacterium UBA1201 | reverse complement strand
ACGAACGCGCCGGCGCCGAGGCGGATATTACAGTCGAAATCAAATCCGGTGCCCAGGATATTCTTACCGAGCATGCCGGCTTCTCTTGCGTTTTGGATGGCCTTCTTCAGACGTGCGACCGCGATCGGGTACTCCGCACGAACGTAGAAATAGCCTTCCTTCGCGCCGATCGCGTAACCGGCGATCATCATGCCTTCGATGACCGCGAGAGGATTGCCCTCTAAGATGGAACGGTCCATGAATGCGCCGGGATCGCCTTCGTCGCCGTTGCAGACTACGTACTTCTCGTCGCTTTCCGAAGCGAGAGCGAACATCCACTTACGGCCTGTGGGGAAACCACCGCCGCCGCGTCCGCGCAGACCTGAGAGCAGGACGGTGTCCGCCACTTCCTTCTGCGTCATGGAAAGCGCCTTCTTCAGGCCCTGGAACGCGCCGAAACCGATGGCTTCGTTTAGATCCTCGGGATTGATGACGCCGCA
>DBXX01000049.1:4409-6423 GCA_002309675.1 Lachnospiraceae bacterium UBA1201 | reverse complement strand
ACGGTCGCCTTTTCGTTCAGGCCTTTTTTCGCGAGGAGTTCGACAAACTTCGCGGCGATCTCTTTCGAGTTGCTGGACAGACAGCCGGTACCGCCGCACAGCACGATGTGCCGCTTATGATCGGCCCCGCCGAGCTTATCTTCTATGTTTTTCCGACATTCCTCGGAGATCCGGTCCAGTTCTTCGATCGAAGTGATCTTACTCATGCTGTCGCCTCCTTTCTGTAGGATGCGATGATGTCCTCGACCTCTTCGACATCCACCTTCGGATATACCTTACCGTTGATGCTGACTGCGGGCGCGATACCGCAGGCTCCGATACAGCGCAGTGCATCCAGCGTAAACAGACCGTCGGGTGTGGTCTGGCCGGGCGCGATCCCCAGCAGTTCCGAAAAACGGTCGATAACGATCTGGGCTCCTTTAACATAGCATGCGGTACCCAGACAGCAACCGATCACGTATTTTCCCTTCGGTGTAAGCGAGAAAAACGAGTAAAAGGTCACGACGCCGTAGATCTCGGCGACGGAGATCCCCGTCTTCTCGGAAACCACTTCCTGAACCTCCAGCGGAATATATCCATACTCGTTTTGGATATCGCTGAGGATCATCATGAGCGGTGTTTTTTCATTCTTATAACGGTCACAGATCTCCCGTATCTGCGACTCGGCAGCTGCGTTCAGCTTCCCCATCATAATACCTCCTGAATTTTGTTGTAGGCTCAACCTTCTAATGCTGTATATAGTATACCCGAGATGGGAGCGAATGTCCACTGTTTTATAGCGAAACAGGTGCAAAAAATGCACATAAAAAAACTGCCGCACCGGTGCGGTGCGACAGCCTTTATGTTCGGGTATTTGATTATTTTTCTTTTTTGTTTTTACGGCCTTTTTTCTCGGGAACCGGAATGGATCCGCCGCGGACACTCTTAATGTCCGTAAGATAGATACCGCTGACAACGCCCTTTATCTCTTTCTTAACGGGGACGATGTCGAATACCTTCGCGTCTGCGATCAGTGTCATGATCTTCGGGCCGATCTTAACCTTAACGAATGGGAGTTTCGCTTTGCGGAAACGCTTCGGGGTCTGATCCATAACGACCTTCGGAAGGTTGGCATCACACATACGCATCTTCTTTTTATCGATGACGATCATGGACATGGTCTGCGCCATCTGCTCGAGCTGCTCTCTCTGCAGAGCCTGCTTCTTCTGAAGCTTGCTGCCGAGGAAGCCGAGAATGATCAAAATCACGAGGATAATTCCGAGGACCAGTAACAACCATCCCCACCACGCCATCGCCGGCACCATAGGATAAGCCAGTGCTTTGGCGGCAAATAAAATACCGAAATTCATAGGAAGCCTCCTTGTAGTATATACATCGGTATTAAGTATAGCATTTTTCAAAGGTTCTGACAAGGGGTCCCTAAAAGAAAGTTTGCTACGGAGGCTTTCTTGCAAGAGGTCGTATTCTGTGATATAATAAGCGCAATTTCACGACCGCAGGAAGAAAGGAGGACTCCGATGGCGCTGATCGATATTCATCATCTGTTTCACAGTTTTTATCGTTTTAATGAAAGCGGCGATGTTGCCGGTACGAAGGAAGCGCTGCGTGACGTCACCTTAAGCATCGAGGCCGGTACCTTTGTTGCGGTCCTGGGTCACAACGGTTCCGGAAAATCCACATTGGCAAAACATATCAACGCGCTGTTCCTTCCTTCGAAGGGGCAGGTCCTGGTCGACGGCCGTGACACGAAGGACTCGGCAAATGTCCTGCTGATCCGGCGGGAGGCCGGCATGGTCTTCCAAAACCCGGATAACCAGATGATCGCGAATGTGGTGGAAGAAGAGGTCGCTTTCGGTCCGGAGAATATCGGCGTTCCGACGGAGGAGATCTGGGAGCGCGTGGCGGATTCCCTGGAGCGTGTCGGCATGACCGCTTACCGGATGCATTCGCCGGACCGCCTGTCCGGCGGGCAGAAGCAGCGCGTGGCGATCGCGGGCATCGTGGCCATGAAGCC
>DBXX01000049.1:2161-4371 GCA_002309675.1 Lachnospiraceae bacterium UBA1201 | reverse complement strand
GAAGTGTTGCGCACGCTGCATGAACTGAATGAAAAAGAGAAGATCACGATCTTGCTGATCACGCATCATATGGATGAGACGATCGATGCGGACCGTGTGATCGTGATGGATGACGGCGAGGTCGTGTTGGACGATGTGCCGCGCGAGGTATTCTCGCACGTGGAGGAGCTGCGTAGCCGCGGACTGGATGTTCCGGTCCCGACGCAGTTGGCGTACGAACTAAAGAAGATGGGGCTGGAGTTACCGGAAGGCATCCTCTCGGAAGAAGAGTTCGTGGACGCGTATTTGAAACTATGTAAATGACAGGACACATGAAGCGCTCAGCGAGTTTTTTTCAGGAAGCGGGCGCATGGAGGAAAATGGATATGATACAGGCAGGACTGGTGCTGGAAGGCGGCGGAATGCGGGGTGCATTTACCGCGGGAGTCACTGATTTTTTCTTAGATAAGGGTTTGATCTTTTCGGATGTATACGGCGTGTCGGCCGGAAGCTGCGTGGCGTGCAGTTATCTTTCGAAGCAGCGCCGCCGTGCGTACCGCGTCATGTCCGAGTTTTTGGATGGTAAGGATTACTGCAGCTGGCGCAATGTCATCAAAACGGGCGACATGTTCGGCGTGGATTTCTGCTACAACGTGATCCCGAATAAGCTCATTCCTTATGATTATGATGAATATGCGAAGTACGAGGGACGTTTCTATGCGGTCGCGACCGATGTCGATACCGGCGAGGCGGCGTATCTGTTGGTGAAGGATATGCGCACCGACATGAACGCGGTCCGGGCTTCGAGCTCGTTGCCGTTGGTGTCCCGCATCGTCCGAATCAAGGGTAAGCGGTACCTGGATGGCGGCGTTGCCGACTCGATCCCGGTACGCCGTGCGCTGGAGGACGGCCTTAAGAAGGTGGTCGTCGTGCTGACGCGTGAGGACGGATATGTGAAGAAAAAGAGTTCCTCGCTGCCACTGATCGCGGCGCGTTACCGGAAGGATCCGGCCTTCATCGAATGTTCGAAGAACCGCCACATCAACTATAACGAGTCGCTCGAAGCGGTTCGCGCAGGCGTAGAAGCAGGCCGTGTATTCGTGCTGCAACCGCCGGTACCCGTAGCGATCAAACGCACGGAGAAAGACCTTACGAAACTGGAGGCGCTGTATCAGCAGGGCTACGATACCGCCGAACTGTACTATGATCAAATGATGGAATTTTTACAGGGGTAAATGATGATCGAATTCCGTAATGTGGATTACATATATGAGCCGGAAACTCCCTACGAGATGCACGCCGTGAAGAACGTGTCATTCTCGATCGAAGCAGGGGAGTTTGTCGGGCTGCTCGGACATACGGGGTCGGGGAAGTCGACCTTGATCGAGTTGTTCAACGGCTTGTTGAAACCGAGCAGCGGCTCGGTGTTGTTCCACGGCACGGATATTTCCTCGAAAGAAGTCTCGCTGAAGGAGATCCGCAGTAAGATCGGCATCGTGTTCCAGTATCCGGAGCACCAGTTGTTCGAGACGACGGTGTTACGGGATGTGTGCTTCGGTCCGAAGAACATGGGATGTTCGGAGGAGGAGCAGAAGGAGCGCGCGAAGGCGGCGCTTACGAGTGTCGGCCTGGATGAGACTTACTATGAGATGTCGCCGTTTGAACTGTCGGGCGGTGAGAAGCGGCGCGCGGCGATCGCGGGTGTGCTGGCTATGGAGCCGGAGGCTCTGATTCTGGACGAACCCAGCGCGGGCCTGGATCCGCGCGGACGTGACGAGATCCTGGGCCTGATCCGTAAATTGTGGCAGGAGCGCGGTTTGACGGTCGTGCTGGTCTCTCACAGCATGGACGAGGCTGCGAAATATGCGCAGCGTGTGATCGTGATGCACGAGGGTGTCAAAACGTTCGACGGCCCGACGCGTGAAGTGTTCACGCATGCGAAGGAACTGTCCGAGATCGGGCTGGGTGTACCTTCGACGGTGCGCATTTTCTCGATGCTTCGCGAACGCGGAATCGCATTTCCCGCGGACATCGACGAATTGTCGATCGACGGCGCGGCGCAGGCCTTGCTGAAGCGGGTACGGGATAAGGAGGGCGGACATGTTTAAAGACATTACCCTCGGGCAATACTACCCCGGCGAGTCGGTCATCCACAAACTGGACCCGAGAACGAAGCTTTCGGGTACCATGCTGTTTTTGATCTCGCTGTTTATCAATGATAAGTTCATCGG
>DBXX01000049.1:1607-2017 GCA_002309675.1 Lachnospiraceae bacterium UBA1201 | reverse complement strand
TTCAAGATATATTCCGGCGGTCTGTCAAATGCCGCTTTTATCGCGATCCGCATCATGCTTTTGGTGCTCGGTTCTTCCCTGATGACGCTGACGACCACACCGACCCGTTTAACGGACGGCCTGGAGAAGGGGCTTCGTTGCTTAAACGTTATCCGGTTTCCGGTGCACTCCCTGGCCATGATCATGTCGATCGCCCTGCGTTTCATACCGATTCTGACGCAGGAGATGGATAAGATCCAGAAGGCGCAGATGGCGCGTGGCGCAGACTTCGAGAAGAGAGGCTTTATGCGTCGCATCCGCGGTTTCGTTCCGCTTCTGGTGCCGCTGATCATTTCGGCGTTTCGCCGCGCGGCGGACCTGGCGCAGGCCATGGACGCGCGCTGCTACCACGGCGGAAAAGGTCGCACGAA
>DBXX01000049.1:0-1464 GCA_002309675.1 Lachnospiraceae bacterium UBA1201 | reverse complement strand
CTTGCAAAAGTCATAGGACTTTTGCTATAATACGGGTATAAAAGGCACGATCATGGAGGAATCTTATGTTCAGAGATATCACAGATGACTTGCTGCGATGGAAAAACAAAGCAAATCGCAAACCCTTGCTGCTGACTGGCGTCAGACAGTGTGGGAAGACCTATATAGTTGAAAAGTTTGGCAGGGAGCATTTTCAGAGCTATGTTTATGTAAACTTTGAGAGTTCCGAAAACATTCCCGGTATTTTTGATTACGATTTTGATGTCCGGAGGATCTTGACAGAACTGGAGTATTACTTCAAGACGAAGATCATTCCCGGAGAAACCTTGGTTTTCTTTGACGAGATCCAGGTTTGCCCCCGTGCGATCACTGCGTTGAAGTATTTTTGTGAGAATATGAAGGAACTTCATCTGGTATGTGCAGGTTCTTTGCTCGGTGTTGCGATCAAACGGGATCAGGTATCATTTCCCGTAGGAAAAGTGAATCGTCTCAGACTCTATCCGATGAGTTTTAAGGAGTTCGTTTTGGCAAATGGGAGAGGTGATCTGATAGACGTGTTCAGTCAATGGCCGACCGACAGAGAGATACCGGCCCTTTATTCGGTTCCGATGGAACGGCTGTTAAAGGAGTATTACGTGGTTGGTGGAATGCCGGAAGCAGTCAAAACATGGATTCAAACACACGATATTGAACAGGTGGAGGAAGTCCATCGAGAGATCCTAAACGACTATGCGGATGATTTCGCAAAGCATGCTCCAGCGCAAGAGGTTCCGAAGATCCGTTGGGTTTGGGACTCGGTTCCGGTCCAGTTGGCGAAAGAAAACAATAAGTTCGTATTTTCCCATGTTAAGGAGGGGAAGCGGTCGGCACAACTCGAGGATGCACTTCAATGGCTTAGGGATGCAGGCCTGATAACCCAATCGGAATTGGTGGAAAAGCCGGAATTACCGCTGTCCGGATTTTCGGATAAAACCGCGTTTAAAGTATACATGTCCGATGTGGGGCTGTTGAGAACAAAATCGGGTGTATCCGCAAAAACGATCTTAGAGGAATCAGGACCGTATGAGAAATACAAAGGAGCTTTCGCGGAGAATTATGTTTTAAATGAACTTCAGGCATGCGGTAAGGAACCATATTACTGGAGATCCGGCAACACGGCGGAAGTGGATTTTATCTTTGAAGAGGACGGAGAGATCGTGCCTGTGGAGGTTAAAGCGGCGGACAATACGCAAGCAAAGAGTTTTCGACTGTACTGCAAACGATATGAGCCACGCATCGGTTTTAAACTTTCACAGAAAAATATAGCGGAGAACCCCTGCGAGAAATCTAAGGCAGTCAATCTTCCGTTGTATTTAGGGTGGAATATCGATCGATATATAAAACAAACCGAGGAAAAGTTATGAAGAGAGTACGTCTTTGGGTCTCGTATGACGGGACCGAATATAGCGGGTGGCAGATCCAGCC
>DBXX01000080.1 GCA_002309675.1 Lachnospiraceae bacterium UBA1201 | reverse complement strand
GGATGCCAGTCGTAGGATGTGTAGGTATCAAAGTAGACCATCGCATCCTCCGGACGCATGCTCCGGATGGTCAGCTTGTCGTCCTGATAATAGATAGTAACGCCCTGTTTAGACCGGTCATCGCCGGACAATGCCGCTTCCTGCGCCTCATTGGCAGCGTCTTCCTTCAAAGAGCACCGGTAATTCTCCAAATTCTTCTCGATCTCGGCGATCTCTTCCGGAATGGTCTTTTCTGTATTGTCCAGGACATGACCTTGATTTTCCGGAAGGTTTTCGAGCTTATTCTTTAGGAACAATGCCCGTTCTACCAAATCCGTGTCGCCCCGCTCCAAGATTCGCTTCGTGATCGTTTCCTTTGAGGCCGTAAGCACCACATAATACAGTTTCGCGTCATGCTCCTTCGCCAGTTTCAAAAGCAGAGGCAGTTCATCCTCCACCACGTAATCGATCACGACACTGAGGCCGCGCGAAAGTACTCTCGCGGCTGTCTCGATGATGCATTCCCAGTTGAACTTCAGGATCTCCAGCCACCCGATCGGGTCCGATGCCTGGCCGTCCTGCCAAAAAGAATCCTTATAATCTGTCTCCACGAAGCCCTCGTGGAAATCATCCCCGTGGATCACGAAGACCTGTTTTTGCTGTCCCGTATTTGCCAAATGCTTTGCAAACGCGTCCGCCAGCGTCGATTTACCGACGCCGCACGGACCTGAAAAGAAATATATATCTGCCATTTTTCACCTCTTATATCATTCGGTCGGCTTCTTCGCCAGATACAGTACGTAAGTATCCTGAAACTCGACCTTATCTCCGGCTGCCAGCACAGCACTCCGAAGCCCCTCGAAGAACGGTGTCTTATAAGGCTCCGGAACCAGGATGTGATCGCTGTGCGTGCCGCAGTACATTACATATTCATCCGCGGTAAATGTGCGTTTACCGTAAAAATCGTGCCGTGTCAGATCCACATAGCCATAGTCGGTCGCATGAAGATAGTCGAAGGGCTCCTTCATGTTCTTGTACTCTGTCACGGGCTTATAATATTCGTCGTAAACCTTTTGAATGTTGCTGTACAGCTCCTCGTTGGGCGTCTTGTAATCTCCGATCAAAAACATCATGGCCAGCGTTCCGCCGGGCTTTAAGAGCTCAAGCGTCTTGGGAAATGCGACCCTCTCCGGGATCCACTGGATCGTGGCTGCGGAGTAGATCACGTCAAACTTCTGCTCTCCAAAATCATGGGTAATGAAGTCGTCGTTCACGATGTGGAAATTCGGCCGCGCGCCGTATTTCTCCTTCATCTTCGCATAGAGATGCTCGCCCAGTTCGATCGCGTTATAATCACAACCGGTATCCAGGATCGGATCCGTCGCCTGGCCGGTTCCGGGGCCGATCTCCAGTACCTTGCTCTCTGGTCCGATGCCCGCCGTCTTTATAAAATACGCGAACAGATCCGCGCTGTAGCGGGGACGGAACTTATCAAACTGCTCCGGGATCGTGTCGAATACCTTGCGGTATTCCGTCGGGTTCTTCCTCATCTCATCGATTTTTTTATCTTCCATGGTCGTATCTCCTTTTGTTATGGTTTGATTGCTGAATAGCCCGATCACTACTCGCCGTCCAGATAGTTCACTTCCGAATTAAGCTTAAAGGACTTCTGCAGGTCTCCTGCCAGAACGCGTACATTGCCCGAATCCGGGTAGACGATCACGTCCGATGCCGAATAAGTATCCACATCCAGGTAGACGAGCGGCGCATATGTCCAAACCTCCGTTCTCATACTAAAGCGATCGTGATCCCGACGACCCCGTACTTTTTCTGTTCCTCCGGCGTATAATACGAATCCATGTCCTCCGGAGCGGCAGTCGCCACGTCCTCCTCTGTATAACCACAGGCCAGCAGCGGAAGCTTCTGATATAGTTCGGCAAATGAGTCGAAAACCGAAAGCCGCAGTACTCGGACCGTCATCCGCTCCCCGGTCTCGGTATCGGTAAATTCGATGCGGTCGCCAACTCCGATCTTCCTTCGTTTCTCATCATACAGCCGAAGTTCGATCGTCTTAGTCCCCGCCTTGATCATCGCAAAAGGCACAGAATGCAACTTCATGGAGTGCGTTAAAAATATCCTGTCCTCCGCTTCTGCAATCGTCTTCGCGTAGTCGTCTTCAACCACCGTGACCGGCTCTCCTGCCCGCCGGAAGCCTTCGATCGTAGCCCGGTTTACTTCCTTGAGCCACTCTGTCGTACAGTCCGAATCTTCCCCTCTTGACTCGACATCCGAGCCGTGCGCGGCGATATCCGCAAAATGCGCATCGATATAAGCATCCGACAGACCCAGGCATACAAACCGGATCTGCGATGCATATTCCTCCGTAAAATCCTTTCGCCAGTCAAAGGGAATGTAGCAACCCTCCACGATCATGTTCTGACAATTCTCGATTGCCGTCTTGATCATCTCGCGGACGATCGGCCAGAGGTACTCCGTCAATTCGTCGTCATCGTCCGGAGTAAGACTCGTGTTTCCGCTACGGATCAGACCCATTTTCAGATGGTCGATCGACACATACGGAAAATGGTATTCCTCCAGCAGTCGCTGCGCCAGAACCGTCTTTCCGGTGTGGGACGCTCCCGTGATCAGTATAATCATTTATCTTTATCCTTTCCGTAAACCTGTCATGTTATAAGCTTTCCTGTATCCACCGCACGGATAGATAAACAAGTGACCGTTCCCGCTCTTGCGGAAATCCGGGAGCACCGCTCCGAACCGAAGCCGCTCCGGATCCTTAAAACTTCTTCTTCGGATCAATTCCTCCGTGATCGCCAGATGCACTGTGCTTGACGCCATAGTTTCCCCTTTTGTCTGTCATTTTTCAAAGTCTCTTCGCATAGTATTCCACTTGGATCACCGTGCCGTCGGGATATGTCTCCGTGTCGGTCTTTAGGAATTCCGTGAAGCCGTAGTGCGCATAGATCTGCTTGTTCACAACTTCCTCGGGCTCGACGCCGACCGTCACTCTCTCGTACCCGCGCGCCCGCAGATCCTCAATCATATACGCAAACAGTTTCGAAAAATATCCCTTCCCACGATACGGAGGGTTCGTCCGGAACGCGCACAGATACGCGGTCCGCGCATCGATCAATCCCTCGGTGTCCTCGCCCGGCGCCGGTCGGATGAACGCCGTTGCCTCACAGATGATCTCCCCGTTTCGAAGACCGTAGTACGGCAGCGTCCTTTCCTCTCTGCGGTTCGCGATCGCACCTTCCTTCCACACGATCCAGTTCATCGGAGCATCGGCGTGACGCTCGATCTCGTACTCCCATTTGCGCTCCATATCCTCGAACGTTGCGATCCTGCAGATGAATACGTCTTCCATACCGTCCTCCCATGGATTCATTATCCCCGAAACGCCGGGGATATCAAGAAACAGCCCGATCCGCAGCAACGGATCCAGTTCCACTCCTCCTGAAAATCCTTCGTCACGCCGGTCTTCTCCGTCAGATAGCTGTCGATCCAGTCGTACTTCATCACTCATTCTTCCCGTCGGTTGTTCTTGTATTTTCCGAGATCGTCTACAGTTCAAACCGGTACACTTTTACCTGCCGCTTGCCCTCGGCGTACATCTCGTTGTCCTCGGGGATATCGATGGTTTCCAAATACGTGCCGCCGGCCAGCTCGCATGTGCGTGCGGACGCGTCGTTCGTCGGAACGCAGGTGATGATCACGTAAGTAAGGCCGTGCTTACGTGCCAGTTGAAACAACAACTCACACGTCTTCGCCGCATAGTGATGCCCGCGGTATGGCTCGTCGATACCGTAGCCGATGTTGCCACCGACGTAGAGCTTGTCGTTGTGCCCGATGCGCAGGTCACATTGGCCGATTCTCGTCCCGTCCGTAAGGCATATCGCAAAATAGTACGCCGGCACCCATCGTTTCTCAGGCTGTGCTTCACAAAGGCTCTCAAGTCGCAGGAATATCTCATCCGACTTAAGGTCGCTCACATCGAGAAATGTCGGCTCCTTCGAAAGCACCCGGACCGCATCCCGGTACGTAGTGAACCGACCGCCGACGGAGTGCACGAATTCCCCGAATTCGATCATCTTCAGGATGTCCTCCTCCGTAGCCCAGCGGGCGTCAACGACCTCCTCGGGCTGAAGCACAAGGTTCCGAACGTCAATGTCTCTGCGCAGCAAATACAGATCCAGGAAATAATTCTTTCGCTGATAAGTCGCGAAAAATGTAAACTCATGTGCCTTCGCCGAAATACCGGTCTCTTCGCCGATCTCACGCACTGCCGACTGCAGGGTAGTCTCGCCCGCAAGCGTTCCGCCGCCCACGAACTCCCACTGATTTCCGGCCTTCTTGTCCGGATGGCGCTTCTGGATCAAAAACTCCCCTTTTGCGTTTCGGATCCACACCTCAACGCATACATAGTATTCGCCCTCGGCAAATGCCTCCCCGCGCACATGCGTGCGCCCGAGCGGGTTTCTTTCGCTGTCATACAAATCCCAGAGTTCCATTTTTCGCTCCTTTCATGAAATCTACTTTTGTCAAGGTTTCACATAATGCCCCTGCACATGGACACCCTTATAGCCGAGTTTCCGATAAAACTCGTTGCCACCCCCGGTGATCACCTCGGCGCCGAGCGGCCTCAGTATCTTCTCGAGATGCGAAAGCGCAGCCGCCGCGAGTCCTTTGTGCTGATGCTTCGGCACCGTGCACAGAGGCTCCAGGTAAGCGAGCTTATTCTCCGGTACCCACCACATCCCCGCGAAGCAGACATAATTGTCCTCCTCGTCCGCAATGACGGTGGTAAAATCGTAAGTCGCATGCGGCGCGGGCGCAAGTGTAGCGCCAAGCACGTTTTGGTACAGCTCGTGCGGGCTTAGACCGCCGTTCTTCACGGGCGTCTCCCATTCTTTGAACTCGCCGTGCTCCGCCTTGTTAAAGCCATCCCACAGGCATCTTGCGACCTTCAGTGGATCATTGTCCTTTGGATTTGTAAAATGATATCCCGCAGGGAGCGGATAGTCAAGTGAACCGGTCCGAAAATCGAAATACAGATCCGAATTCTCATACGCGAGCTGATACCCTCGCTTCTTCGCGGCCTCTATGAGTGCCGTCTGCCGGCTTCCGAGCACCAGCTCCGTGGGCTCTTCAAACTTCGGAAATGCCGTCTCCGCGTACTCGATCATCTGATCCGCAAGCGACTCATAACCGGGCCGCAGAACGAAATAAAGTTCGTCCGCGGACGTCTCGTAGAATACAAATCCCACCGGCACCTCGCCGTCCATCCAGAAGCGGTCCAGGCGTTCGTAGTCGCGGTCGTGCCACGGCGATGTGATCGCATACTCAAAGAAAGGTGCCGCCGGTCCGTTGCTCTCTTCGTGATCATAGACCTCCGTCATCAACTTCCACACCAGGTTGATGTCCGTCAATATCTGAAATTGTTTCGTTGTTATCATATTGCCTCCGTTCCTCCGGATCCGACAGAGTTGTTCATTCTTCCCCGTCAGGACCGCTCCTATGTGATCCGTCAGTACAGTTCTCTACGTCCGTCAGAACCTTCCCTCGCGCCTGTCCATATAGTACACAAGGTTGATGCGCACTTCGCGCCGCTCGATGTCACGGTTCGTGTAGCAGCATTTGTCGAAGCCGAGAAGCTCAAAGCCCTGGCTTTTGTAGAACGCGATGGCTCTTACGTTACAGGTCTGCGTCTCTAAGATGATCGCTCTGCGTCCCTGCGCCTTCGCGATCTCCTTCGCCTTATTCATGAGTGCCGTGCCGATGCCCTTGCGGTGCAGGGAATCATCCACCCACAACTCCGTCACCATCAACCGGTTGCTCCACTCCTCGGGGCACACCTCGATGCAGGCGAGGAGCTTTTTCTCGCCGTTCTCCTCGGTGTACATGCCATATGCCTCGGCCTTCTCCCAGTGATCCTGGTACAGCCCGTCCGGAAAATCATACTCCTCCGGCGCATGTGTCACCGGAGTGTCAAACTTCTTCTTGATAAGCTTTGCCTCGAAGGCATTCGGACTCTCCGTAATCTCCACGTCAAAATACTCCTCTGTGGTGTACTTAAGAGGGATCGGTGTGCCCTTCCATTCCGCTTTCGGAAGCGGTACAATTGTATAATTCATTTTTCTAATTACCTTCTTTCTGTGAGCAGTCGTATCTCTGCCCCCCTGCAAATCATAATTCCAATCATGCAAACAGCGTCTTCACGATTGCTTCCGCGCATTCCGCAGGGGAGTATACGCTCGTATCCACACGCATTGCATATTGAATGCCCTTGCTCATCAGCTCCGCCTGCTCGTCCGACTGGCTCTCGAAGCGGTCGCCGCGCTCGATGTTTCTTTGTCTGCACACATCAAGCGGGCAATAAACTTCGACGATACTGAGCGGGCTGTCCTTCATGATCTCCATGAGTTTCTCATAGTGCGGCTTGATCTCGTCACGCTCGACTAGGATGCCGTCGATCAGCACATTTTTCCCAAGATCCGAGTACAACTTCGCCGTGTGATACATCATGATGATCACGTCCGCGAGGTACTTCCAGTAATCCTCCTCGAGATACTGCTCGCCGACCATCTCCGCGAACAGATCGTTCGCCACAACATAGAAAAACTGATCTCTGCGCTCCTGAAGCGCCTCTACAATTGATGTCTTACCGGAGCTCGTCACCCCGTTTAAAAATATGATCTTACCCTTATCCATCGGTATCTCCTTAAGTTTTTCGTCATTGACCGGCCCGATCTCGCCCTTGTCAAACAGGTGCATTTCACCGACCTTCCAAATGTCATCGCCCTTCACAAAGATGGCACTCATGTCCTCCATTGCAACGATCGGATGGGTCATGGACATCTCCTTCAAAATCGGAACGAACCACTCTCCTTCCTCATAGTGGGCCTTGATCGTAATGTCCGTGAAGCCGAGAGCCTCATAGAACTTCGGATCGTCCCAGACATACGCAACCAGGCGTCCGAGGTTCATGGAACCCGCACTCACGCCGAGGATTACTGCCTTGCTCTTATGAAGTTCAGTATCAATCCCGAGGTCACGGATCAATTGGATCTGCCACGTCGGTTCGCCGCCCATGAGCCAGATACAATCCGCTTCTCGGACAAGCCTTACTGCCTCTTCCGCTCCCGTACGCCGGTCGATCACGTGTTTTTCGGCAAATGCCAAGCCAATCTCCGCAAGCATCTCATGCATACCGTCACGGTCGTCATCATTTTGCGCATAATTCTCCGGGTCGGCACTGATAAATACTATCAGATCCCGCTTGGGCAGGTTTTCCCGCAAAACCGCTGCAAGAGCATCGTTAAAATGATGCTCCGGGAAACCGCTGAACAGCCCGAGAAGACGCGCGTTCATACTCATATTTGTGTTCATTTTCGAACTCCCTGATCATTATTTCGTCCTTCGAAATCCGCATCGCGTGCTCTTTACACGCGGGAGTCATGCTCTCCTGTCGTTACTGCGGTTGCATATTATTTCTGATCAGACTTAACACAGCGCCTGCGTATTCTTTCGCCGCGCTTATATCATACCCCGGCGTTTCGCCGCGATATTCCGAAAGTGCTTCCCGGAGAAGCCCGTGGTACTTCTCCGGCAGATTCTTAAGCCCCCACTCGCCGCCCTCTTTCTTGGAGAGGACGCTGCCGTCCTGCAAAAAAGCAAGAACTCTGGCGAGATTGAGCGTAAGATACATCGTGTCATCAGCGATATCACCCTCTGCATCGGCGATATCGTGCCAAAGCGAGTCAATATAATCCTGCTTCGGGACTTCCTCGAAGACTTCATCTATAGGCGCTCCGCACAGGCACACGCCCCTTGCACGGATCACCGTAATGTGCGCCGCCAGATCCCTGTCGGTGCCCTTCATCTTCGCAATATAATCCTCCGGATCGTTCCGGTACCGATCAAGGTGCATCTTCGAAAAATGCAACACAAAAGGCGTCGGGTACACAAACGGTTTGCATACCGAACGCTCCACGATGCTCATCTCGATGCCCTTCGCAGGCCCGGTTTCGTTGAGCGATACGACCATGTCCATGAAGGCTCGCTTCACCGTGTCTGTCGGCTCTTCCTTCACAACAACAAGCAGATCGACGTCGCTCTTTCCGGAATTAAAGCACCCCATGACTGCCGACCCGTGAAGGTACACGCCCACCAGGTTGTCGCCGAGGATCCGTTTGGATTCTTCCGTGAAAAGCTGTGCAACCCGGCCTGAAACTTCTTCCTTCAGATCGCACACCATGATGTACTCTTCTGCATTTTCCGAGACGGTGTGAAAGCCGGCCTTCTCGTACATCCGGACGGCATAGTTGGCTTTCTGAACCGCAAGAGAAGCGCGGGCATAACCTTCTTCGCGCAGCTTCCGCAGCATCGCAAGCATCAACCTTGTGCCGATGCCCCGGCCCCGGTATTCCCGGTAAAGGGAGATGGCAAAGGACGGCGTCTCGTCGTCCACATATCCGTAGTCCTTCATCAGGCGCGTCCAGGCTGCGCCGACGATCCGGCCGTCTTCCTCCGCGACCATGCAGATGTCCGCCTTTCCTTCACCGAACCCTTCGTAGTAGATCCGTAGCTCCGGACGTTCCACGATGGAACGCTCCGGCGGCTCCACGCCCTCCGGAAGGAAGATCGCCTCATATAAGAAATCCTTTAAAACCGTGACCTCCTCCGGCCTCAATTCTCGAATAAACATCTGTTTTCCCTGCTTCTTAAAGCTTGTATTGCATGAAATTCCCGTTGTGTGTAAACCCGTAAGCGGTGTACAGTTTCACACCCATGTTCGATGCCGTGATCTGCACCGCACCGCAGCCGTACGCTCTCGCCTCCTCCACCACACGGTGAAGAAGTTCCTTCGCGATACCCAGGCGGCGGTACGCCGGATCGGTGAACATGCTCGAAAGAAGCCCCAACCGTCCCGTCGGGCAGCTGAAATACGGCGGTTTCTCAACAAACGACATGCCGCTCGTACCGACGATCTTCTCTCCGTCCATCGCCAGCCACGACACGAACGTTCCATCCGCCATGTGACGGTGATAGAAGTCCCAAAGTGCCGCCTCCAGGTCGACCTGCGGCGGAACCCGGCCCTCCGATGTATACTCCTCTGTCAGCTGCGTGATCCGCATTTTGATAAATGTTCCGAGCTCCGCTTCGGTCAGTTTTTTATACGTAATCTCCATACATTTTCCACCTTAGAATAACTCATCCAACAGGATGTAATACCGGATCTTCTCCCAATCCGGGATAAGCCCGAGTTTCGTAAACAGTTCGTCCGGGTCAACACCCTCATATACCTTTCCATAATGGCCGTCAACGTTATGCTTGAGGCTTCGGTAGCCGAGAGCGATATCATACCATCGATCCGCGATTCCGGCGTCTCCGAGGTCAATGAATCCACTCACCTTCCCGTCCTCGAAGAATACGTTTGGCAGGCAAAAATCACCGTGTGAGAACACCGGATCAGGCTCGGGTTTATGGTCATACAACCACTGCAGGAGCTCCTGCGGGTCCTTGAAACCGCCCTCGCCATAGGTCTCCGGTTCTGCGTCATCAATGTCAACCAGGTTATGCTCGACACGGTACCTGGCCTCCTCGAGCTCTCCATCCAAATCAAAGGTCTTCGGGCAGTCCGAAATGTCAACGCTCCAAAGCATCTTCAGTGCTTCCGCAAGAAGCGTCACCAGTTCCTCAGGGCGGTTTAAGTAGTATTCGTCCAGAGCCATGCGCCCCCGAACCTTACTCATCAAAAGATAGCGATAACCGTCCTTTACCTCGGTTGCCAGGACCTTCGGCACCGGTAGTTTTCCGTCAAGCCACCGCATGACCTCAACCATCTTTGCAAACTTCGGGCGTTCCTTTTCGACCTTCAACACGAAGTCGTCGTAAATCCGCACCGGCGAGCCCGATTTTCCCAGATCGTTGGTATCGAACGCCCTGCCCTCTGTAAATCGCCGAATCGACTCCGGCAGGTTATTAAGTTCATTCATTTTCATTCACCCATTCTTAACATAACCGACCTTAATCGCGAAGAAATCCCCCGTAAGGAATCCCATTAATCAGACAGTCCGCATCCAAATCATAGTTTTTCGACTTCAGGATCACCGCCTGCTCCGGGAAAACCTCCGTAAGGATCCTCTGTTCCACCGATTTACGGTGCTCCATATGCTTAACCAATCCTTCAAACCCGCAAAGTCCCAGGCGCTTACCATACGGGCTCTCCTCTAAAAAGCCGACCATTAGCGGGAACCACATCTCATTGCCTTTATCATCGACCCGTTCTTTGCGGATGACCTGAAGCGTTTCGGCGATGTCACCGACCTCCAGATACAGGATCCGAAAGTCCCGGCTCTTAATAACGGCCTTAAGCCGCAGATAAAAATCCACAATCTCATCGTCTGTCATCTCGTAGAAAAGGATCTGATTTTCCACGATGTTTTGGAACAGGGAACACTCAAAGATCGATGCATCCCCATTCCACCGCGCGTACCGCCCAAGGATGGTCTCCTCGAACTGTGCACGGTCCATGCGGTCGTTGTAAATCTCGTACTGCTCCAGGTCCTTGTGGAACCCCGGAACATCCGTGATGATCCGCGTGTATGTAACGATCCGCCGCTCATCTTCCGTAAACGTATTAGCAAGGATCTCCTCCCGGAGACTGTCGTATTTTGCAAGCACCGACTCGTACTGCTGCTCTGTCATGTATGCGCACCAGGCGAGTTCCACCGGGTTGTAGTCGCCCTCGCGATATACCCGGTGATCCGGAAAATGCTTCGACAGACGTTCAACCAGGGTGCTCTTTCCTGCCCCCTGAATGCCTTCTATAAAGTAATTCAATCTTCATCCTCCAGTTTCTTTTCATAGCAGAGGAAATCCTGTTCAAACATGTGGCAATCCCCGACTGTTTTAAATCCTAAAGTCGCATAGGAACGAAGTGCCTTTACGTTGTACCGGTTCACCAGAAAGTGAATGCTCCGATAGCCCCTCTGTTTCAGGACCTTCATCGCATATCGCAGCATTTGTCTGGCCAGGCCACGGTTCTGATATTCCGGAAGGACTGCCAGTCTCGAGGTCTCCCCTGCGGGAGCCAGGTCTTTATCCCAAAACTCCAGCGCGCCTACCTCCTCGTCCTCATCGATCGAGATCGCGGCCACGATGCGGTCTTCGTCCTTCATGATAAACAGGGAATCCCTGCCCAGATCATAGTCGATGGTTTCCTCATCGGGATATTCCTCCGTCCACGGGCAGAACTCCCGACCGATCTGCATCTTATACAGTTTAAGGATCGCATCCTTATCCTGTGCTGTCGCGTTTACGATCTGCATGGCAGCTCCTCC
>DBXX01000091.1:16353-16775 GCA_002309675.1 Lachnospiraceae bacterium UBA1201 | reverse complement strand
CCGCTCTGCCTGGTGGCGCTGAATGATACCTTGCGGGCCAATGCCGAGCAGACGCTGGGCTATTTCGCCGAGCAGGGCGTGACTTTGAAACTGATCAGCGGTGACGACCCGCGCACGGTGTCGGCCATCGCTTCCCGTGTGCAACTGAAGGGCGCGGATCGTTTTGTCGATGTTTCGGAACTGACTGACGAGCAGCTGAAGGATGCCGTGGAGCAAAATACGGTCCTGGGCCGCGTGACGCCCGAGCGGAAGCGAGCCCTGGTCGAGGTGCTGAAAGAAGCAGGCCACACAGTCGCGATGACAGGCGACGGCGTCAACGACATCCCGGCGCTGAAGGCTTCGGACTGTTCCATCGCCATGCCCGGCGGTTCCGATGCAGCGCGCCATGCCGCCCAGTTGCTTCTGTTGGGCGCCGATTTTGC
>DBXX01000091.1:0-16265 GCA_002309675.1 Lachnospiraceae bacterium UBA1201 | reverse complement strand
TTCATCTTTTTGCCTGCAGCCTATCCGTTCCAGCCCATCCAGCTGACGCTGGTCTCCACGCTGACCATCGGCGCGCCCTCGTTCTTCCTGGCATTGGAACCGAACCGCGAACGCGTGCGTGGAAACTTCCTGCGTTCGGTGCTCATGCGGGCCATCCCCGGAGCATTGGCCGTTACACTCTGCGCGTTATTCGCCGCGGTGATGGAGCATTTCGGATGGAGCCATGAAGTTTGTTCGACCCTGGCGACCCAGTCCGCCGCTGTAGCAGGCCTGGTAACGCTTTTCGTTACCTGCTTCCCGTTCTCGAAGATGCGTGCCTTCGTTTTCGCAGGCTCCTGCGTGGCCATGGTGATCGCAGTGATCTTCTTCCGCGACTTTTTCTTCCTGTCGACGCTGTTCGGCACGCAGTGGCTCGTGCAGATCGCATTGGCCGCGTTCACGGTCGCATTTATCCCGCTCGTTCAACGTATCGTCGGAAACAAGAAGAAAGAAATCGTATTATAAGAGTGATATGATTTACGGCAGAGGGGCTGTCCCTCTGCCGTTTTTTTGCTATACTGGTTGGTAGTGATTAAATGCTAATGATATAACAAAGTCAAGGTAGATATATGAACATGCAAGTTTTATCAGGACTTATGATTCCGTTTGTCGGAACGGCGCTCGGATCGGCATCCTGTTCCTGCTGACTCTGGACATGGTCATCCCGCACCTGCACCTGAACGCGGAGAAAGCGGAAGGCGTAAGTAAGAGGAAAGCGTTTTGCAACGGCGCCTTGTCAGGCGCAGTGGAACCGATCGGCGCGGCCCTGACGATCCTTGCGACCGGCTTCTTCCTGCCGGCGATGCCTTACCTGCTGAGTTTCGCCGCCGGCGCTATGATGTATGTCGTTGTTGAGGAACTGATCCCGGAGATGTCATCCGGAGAGCATTCCAACATCGGAGTCATCATGTTCGCAACCGGATTTACGCTGATGATGGCCCTGGACATTGTATTAGGATAAACGGGGTGGATAACATTATAGTGAAATAATAAACCGGCCAAAAGGCCGGTTTAATTTATTTATATGGTGCTAAGTCGTGAAATAGGGCTATAAAAAGGGATAAATAACCATTGGCAATCATGATAATGTGCATTATAATGTCATAAGGATTTGACGATGAGTAGATGATCGAACCGATGATTTATATTTGAATGTTGCAATCAATACCTTCAATCGGAGTGATGAACACCTTTTCAACATCCTTTAGGATTTTTGATAGTTCGAATCGTTCTTTAGCGTTTATCGGGGGATCAAACTTTATTCCTGAGGCTTCAAAATCCCCGGATACAATTCGATTATACAACATGGTGATAAACTCTTCCCACTCTGGTACTTCATCATCATCGAGATCGTTATAAAGAAGTCTAAGACCATCTCCGTCGTAAAAAAGTTGCAAAGCTGTACTAAGTGAACAGTTTGGGTTTGAAAGGTAGGCCTTCGGCTCATCAAAACCATCTGACCAGTTATAATTGTACACACATAAGTGCAGAGTTTCCGGATCCGTACAGGACTGTATATATTTCAATCTTCTGTCCGAATACCAATCATATGTCATTTTTTCAGCAGCCTTTTTATCCATCATAGTTCCTCCTGTGATATATTATTGTATTTTCTCTCCCAAAGATCGACGGAATTGCCCTGACGATGAGGATAGAGTTTACTTTTTGGGCCTCTACTTGAGAAACCTTTATAAAGCGGTAATCTGGATTCTTGCAGTTTTCGCAAGTTCCTTTGTAGGGATTTAATCTGTTTTTGGAGTGCCAACGAGGAGAGATTAATATCCATTTTATTCAGTTTGCTGAGAACAAACTTGGAGTAAATGGAATGATATCCTCTGTGTTTTGAAATAGTATTAACTCTATCTCCGGATACCGGGAGAAAGATACCATTTGAAGCATCATCGAAGTCCATCCCGATTTTGCGAATGATTGGATGATTTCGCAGTTCGGCAGGGATTATGTGTTGCGCTTGATAATTCCTTACTATTGTCCTTTTGGGAAGCCCCATAGATACCAATAAATTGGCCTTGAGTTTTTGTGAGTCGCCTCCGGTTACGACTCCATCTTTTCCTGGTATAATCCTTTCATTATGGTGGATCAACCAACCGATTGTATTTGAAAATAAACCACTTATTCCTTTGCTCATGCTCAGCGCCTCCCTTCAAAAACGCGAGCAGTACGGCTCGGGAATTCTATTATATTAATACCACTTTGTTGGAGAACTTTGAAACAAGCATATTTTGCAGAACCATAAACCAAAAGCGTATGGGGATGTAAGCGCTTTATTAATTCATGCAATCCGGCTGCGAACCGATCTCGATCAACCAGTTTGCGGGGACTTCCACCGGAAGTGCCAATACAAAGTATACTGTTTTGAGGCAGACCATCAAAAGCATAGCTATATGTTTCAGATGTACCCCAACGGACACCGTTGATAATTTGGATACCATTTTTGCCAAGCCAATATCCATATGCTCTCATTCGATAAACATTGTATATCTTTATTGGATACGGGAAGTCCTGACAAAGGGAGAAATCGGGTGTGATTGCTCCCGCGAAATGACGTAGTACTTTGAGAACGAAACGGTATTCGCGCCATATATTATATCCCTTTTCACTCGATGACTGTTCATTGGAAAACTTCCTGTCATCTATAAAGAAACATACAAACGCATCTGAATGAAAGTGATAATCGTGACGGGCGATGGCATCAGAATACATCTTACGAGCTTCGTCCCAGTCGATAATCTTCTTTGGAATTACTGTTGCAGTCGTAGGACAATAAGGGATATCATTGGTGTTTGTCCCGAAATCGGCGCCTTCAACCATAAACGCATTCCATACATCGTGAATTCCATTTCGAATTGGTATAAGTTTACCATAATTTTTTCTTTTATTCAAGGTTGATACCTCCTATCGGATATATTTGACGTTTTTTCGTCATAGGTATCATACTTCTGCGTAGGAGGATAATCGTTCCTGAAAGGTTCATAAAAAGTACTGTAAATGTACTCAACAATAGTTCATGAGAATAGCATATTGGAGGTGATTGAGATGTATACGCTTGGTTCGTTTTTCAGGATTCTAAAAACTTCATGCAAAAATCCTGCTGTATCTGATGAATATTTCTTTAACTCGTTACTTGACAGCATAACAGAGGCCTTTAGACTCAAAGGGAGAAATGGAGAAAACCTGAACTTTTCAAAATCAAGGGTAAGCGATTTGTTGAGAAACAAAACCAGTGTTCCGTCCGCCCTTCAGGGGATTGTTCAAAGAACTGATTGTAAAAAGCTAATTGTCGAAATCATGGATGGGTTTTATGAAGAAATGATCGACGATACTCGCATAGACCAGAGCGTACTAATGTTGAAGGATCAAATTTCGAGTGCAGATAATCTTATTTCGAAGCAGAAAGAGATAATTACAATTGAGAATCGAAAAGAGTTTTTGTCTGAAGCGTTTATTTTGGCGATTAAAACGGAAAACACCGTAAATGAGCCCGAAGCTCAATTGATATGGAAAAGAGGAACTAACGCTCTGGATTTAGTTATCGGAGACATCTTTAAGTTCGGTTTTGGTAATCGAGTGAAAGAACCCGTAATCATAGTTATCCCGGTGGATGATGCATTTGAGACGAGAATTACTAAGCAAACAGATAGTTCTTGCCACCCTCTGGTTTCTGAAAAGACACTTCATGGGAAGTGGCTTTCTAGGATGTATAAATGTGATTGTAGTCCGGAAGTCTTGGATAAGATGATAAAAAAAAGTATCATCGGGACGGCAGCTGATAAATTACCTTTAGATGAAACCGAGCGTGAAATCTATCCTATTGGGACCATTGCATCAGTGCTGCATTGCGGGAAGACTTTTTATTTACTTGCAATATCACATTTTAGTGATGATGGTGTATCTAGTTCAACGAAGAAAGACATAGAAAATTCTATAGTTGAGTTGCTCGATTATTATAATCATTATGGTCAAGGTTATCACATGTATTTGCCGTTGCTTGGTACTGGTCGTTCTCGTGCAGGATTATCCTACCAAGAATCATTTGATTTGATAGTTAGTACCTTGATGAATAATTACGAGAAAATAAACGGAGAGATATCGATCGTTGTACTGCCGGAAGCCGAACCTGACGTTTCAGTCAAAGAAATCAAATAAGAAAAGCAGTTTGACAATAATTCAAAAAGTTCAACTGATAGAGGAGAAAGATTAACTATGGCATATAGAAATAAAACATACATTGCGTTTGATGGTGATAACGACATGAGGTATTATAGTTTGATGAAGGCATGGAAGCAGTCAGATAACACAGAATTTCATTTTTATGATGCTCATGATCTAAATACGGCAAGGGATTCGAGCCAAACAGAAAGCATTAAAAAACAACTTGCTATCAGAATGGCAAATTCCAAAATTTTTGTATTGCTCCTAGGAGAAAAAACGAAGTATCTTACCCGTTTTGTTAAATGGGAAGTTGAGCATGCAATTCGTTTAGGACTACCTATTATTGTGGTTAATTTGAATGGAAAAAGAGGGATAGATTCTGAGCGTATGCCGAAATGGTTGAGCGGGTATCTGTGTGTATCCTGTTCCTTTAATTCCAAGATATTGCAATACTCTTTGGAAAACTGGGAGAAGAAGCACATTGAATTCATAAGAAAGGCTGAAAAAAAGGATAAGCATTATTACTGGATAAATGCTGTTTATTCAAAATTGGGTCTATAGATCTATATTCAATTGAAAAAACAGGCAGAGGTTAGTCCCTCTGCCTGTTTTTTATTTGCCATCCGCGCCTTTTTGCTGCGCGTAGTAGTTGATGTAAGCTTGCTTCGTTTTCTGTTTGTTGCGGACGCTGATGCTGATCTCTTCGCCCTGATCCATGACGATGGCGTTATCGTCGACGCTCTTCGCGTAATCGAGGTTTACCAGGTAGCAACGGTTGCACTTGATGAAATTCGGGTGCTGGGAGAGCTGCTCCTCAATGTCTTTCAGGGGTACATTGACCTGGAAGTCTTTACCGACGGTGTGCACCATGCACATCCAGTTGAAGACCTCGATGTAGCGGATCTTCGCGATCGGAAGTGACACCGGAATGCGGTCCGAGGTGACATTCAGGGTGGCATACTGGAGATCCATGCGGCCTTCCAGACGCTCCAACAGTTGGTAGAGACGCGGCCGGGCTACGGGCTTCACCAGATAGCCTTCCGCCATCAGGTCATAACTTTCGATGGCATGTTCCTCACTCGAGGTCACGAATATGATCATGGTATTCGGGGCCTTCTCGCGCAGTTTGCGTGCCGTGTCGATGCCGTTCATGTCGGCCATATAAATGTCCAGAAAGACGATGTCCCAATCCGGACGATTTTTCAATTTCTGTTGCTCATAGGACAGAAGTAGTTTCTGCCCGCTGTCGTAAACCTCAACGTGTACATCCGAGTCGTGAGACGAAAACCAGTCGTGAAGCATCGTATAGAGTGCTTTGATGTCGACCTTACTGTCGTCGCAGATCGCAATCTTCATAAATACATACCTCCCAATAATGTGAACGAACACAGAATGACCGATCACATGAGCTAACCTTCCTTTTTAATTATAGCATAAATAGGGCAAAACTCAAGTGCAAATTCAGGAATTTTCACCGAAATCGCCCATTTGCGTAGAATATATTTGTGAACGTAGTACGAAAACGAGCAAGATACAGGGAGAAATCGGTATAAAATCGAGTGGATATTTTCCCGGCAATGTAGTAAAATAGAATCTGTTTTTAAGAGAGGAGATAACTATGCTGAAGTATCTGAAGAAGTATTGGTATTGGTGTTTGCTGGCGCCGGTATTCATGTTCGGAGAGATCGCGATGGACCTGATCCAACCGAAGATCATGTCGTCCATCGTTAACGACGGCGTACTTAAGAGCGATGTCGATCTGATCCTGGATCTCGGTATCCGTATGATCCTTCTGGTTCTGTTCGGCGGTCTCTGCGGTACATTGTGCGGTGTTTTCGCGAACTTTGCTACCCGCCGCTTCGGAAACGATGTGCGTAAGGCTGTGTTTTCGAAGATCATGAATCTGTCTTTTTCCCAAACGGACCGGATCTCTACCGGCTCCCTGATCACCCGCTTATCCAACGATGTCAACCAGGTCGAGATGATGGTCATGCTGACGCTTCGCATGGCTGTGCGAAGCCTGTGCATGTTTATCGGCGGTATCTACATGCTGTACCGGATTTCGACGCATTTCGCTCTGCTGACCATCGGCGCCCTGCCGTTCGTCATGATCGGCGTGTTCTTCTTCCTGAAGAAGGCGACCCCGATGTTCGCGGTCGTTCAGAAGAAACTCGACCAGGTGAACCATGTCATGCAGGAGGACGTTGCCGGTGCCCGTGTGGTTAAGGCGTACGTTCGCGAAGAGTATGAATTGAACCGTTTTGATAAGGCAAATGATGATCTCGTCGACATCAACCTGCGCGTGCAGACCCTGCTCGCCTTCATGATGCCGTACATGAACATCATCCTGAACCTCGTCGTGATCCTGCTTCTCTACATCGGCGCGATTAAGGTGAAAGACGGTGCAGAGCTTCAAATCGGCGATCTGATGGCTGCATTGACCTATGTGGCCATGATCCTGCATAGTGTGACCTTCGTGGCCAATATATTCCAGAGCATCACACGTGCTCGGGCTTCCGTAGCGCGCTTAAACGAGGTGCTCGACTGTCCCGACCTGATCAGTGACGGCGATTTCGAAGCCGCAAAAGCTCTGGTCAGCAACGTAGCACGTGGAACCATTCGTTTTGAGAAGGTTTCCTTTGCCTATCCGTCCTCCCCGGACCGTAAGGTTTTGGAGGATATTGACCTGGAGATCCGCGCCGGCGAGACATTTGCCATATTGGGAACGACCGGCAGCGGTAAGACTTCTTTCGTTAATCTGATCCCGCGTTTCTACGACGTGACGGAGGGTAATGTCTACGTGGACGGCATCAACGTCAAAGATTACGAACTGCATGAGCTGCGCGAGCGCGTGGTTACCGTCATGCAGAAGGCAGAATTATATTCCCGTTCTATCCGCGAAAATATTCGCTGGGGACGTGAGGACGCTACGGACGAAGAGATCTACGAGGCCGCCCGCGTCGCGCAGGCGGATGATTTCATCCGCGCTTCGAAGGACGGCTACGATACACACGTGACCGAGTCCGGTCATTCCCTTTCGGGAGGACAGAAGCAGCGTATTTCCATCGCGCGCGCCCTGGTCCGTAAGGGTGAGATCCTGATCTTCGACGACGCGACCAGCGCGCTGGATCTGAAGACCGAGGCGGCGCTGCATAAAGCGCTGAACGTTAAGGACAGTGTCATGATCTCGGAATACAGCAATATGACGAAGATCATCATTGCCCAGAGGATCGCGTCTGTTCGTAACGCGGACCGCATCATGGTCCTGGATCGCGGTAAGATCCTGGCCATCGGTACGCACGATCAACTGATGAAGAGCTGCGACCTGTATCAGGACATCTACCGTTCGCAGTTAAAAGACGATAAGAAGGGGGTGACGGCAAATGAGTGAACCGAATAAAGTCCCCACACAGGCGCAGCAGCAACAGATGGTGCGCTTCGGCGGACGGCCCGGCGGCGGCCCGCGCGGCATGATGCGTGAAGTCGAGAAGCCGAAGAACATGAAGAACATCCTGCGCCGTCTCCTGGTATATTTCCGGACAGAGAAGACCATACTGCTCATGCTGTTCATTTGCGTCGTGGTCGTTTCCCTGTCGACACTTGCCGGACCGAGCATGCAGGGAAGCGCGATCGACTCGATCTTCAATAAAGAGTTCGGTGTCCTTCCCGTTTTGCTGCTCGCCATGCTCGGCATCTATGCCGTGAATACTGCCTTCATGTTGGGTCAGTCGCTTTTATCCGCGCGCCTGTCTCAGCGGATCGTGCGGAAAATGCGTCACGATCTGTTTGAAAAGATCGACCATTTGTCGATCGCGTACCTCGACACGCACTCGGGCGGCGATATCATGAGCCGCATGACGAACGATGTCGAGAATATCTCCCAGACGATCTCGCAGAGCATCGGTTCGCTGTTTTCCGGCGTTATGACGATCATCGGTACAGTCGCCATCATGTTCTGGTATTGCTGGCAGCTGACTTTGATCACCTTCTTCACGGTCCTGATCACAGTGATTGTGACGAAGTTTTTGTCGACGGTCATGCGGCGTACCTATAAGCACCGCTCGATCGTGCAAGGTAAACTCAACGGTCATTCGGAGGAGATGATCACCGGATACCGTTCCATCGTAGCATACAACAAGAAAGAAGATGTCATCCGCGAGTTCAACGATCTGTCGGACGAACTGTGCAGTGTGAGTATCCGCGCCGAGATCCTGGGCGGTTCCATGGGCCCCATCATGAACTGTATCTCCAACATCGGATTTGTCATCGTTTCGGCGTTCGGCGGTTTCTTCGCCTACCACGGCCTGATCACCGTCGGTACGATCTCGGCGTTCATCCTGTACGCGAAGCAGTTCTCTCGTCCGATCAATGAGATCGCACAGCTTTACGGCAATGTGCAGACGGCGCTGGCCGGAGCGGAGCGTGTCTTTGAGATCATGGATCTTCCGGACGAGAATAACGAAGGCGAGATCCCGATGACGAAGGTCGAGGGCAATATCACGTTCGAGCATATCGACTTCTCGTATGTGCCCGGCAAGCAGGTCCTGAAGGATTTCAACATGGAAGTCCGTCCGGGCCAGAAGGTCGCTCTCGTCGGCGCGACCGGCAGCGGTAAGACGACCATCGTCAACCTGCTGATGCGCTTCTACAAACCGGATTCCGGCTCGATCAAGATCGACGGCGTCGATATCTTCGATTACAAGCGGGATGACCTGCGTGACCATACCGCGATCGTTTTGCAGGATACGGTCCTGTTTTCGGATACCATCGCGGGAAACATCAAATACAGCAATCAGGAAGCTTCCGACGAGCAAATGATAGAGGCGGCGCGGATCTCGAACTGCGAGTCTTTTATATCCCGCCAGCCCGAGGGCTACGATACCTACCTGAAACTGGCAGGAGCGAACCTGTCGGCAGGCCAGAAGCAGTTGCTTACGATCGCCCGCGCCGTACTTTCCGATCCGTCCATCCTGATCCTGGATGAGGCGACCAGCTCGGTCGATACCCGCACCGAGAAGAAGATACAGGATGCAATGGCGCAGCTCATGAAAAACCGTACGAGCGTGATCATTGCCCACCGCCTGTCCACCATCATGGACGCCGATAAGATCGTCGTTATGGACCAGGGACGCGTGGTCGAGACCGGAACCCACGATGAACTGCTCGAACTCGGCGGCCGCTATGCGGAACTCTACCAGTCGCAGTTCGCAGGTTTGGAGACATAATTACACAAATAGTTTCAGAGAGGCGAACAAAAGTGCCATACAGGCAGTTTTGTTCGCCTTTCGTGTTGGGAAAGGCCCGCGGAGAGGTGGGAAAAGCGAACAGAAGTGTCGTAGACGAAAATTTGTTCGCACTGCGCGCCAAGAAATGCTTGCGGGAAGGCGAGAAAAGCGAACAGAAGCGCCGCAGAAGAAGATTTGTTCGCATCGCGCGCCAGAAAAATGCCTGCGGAAAGGTGGAAAATGCGAACAGAAGAGTTACAGAGGAAGAATTGTTCGCATCGCTCGCCGGAGATTGCCCGCTGGGAAGAAAAAAATGCGAACAAAAGAGCTGCCGAGAAAGATATGTTCGCATCGCGAACTCGAGATCGCCCGCGGAGAGGAGGAAAATGCGAACAGAACAGCGGCATAGGAAGAGTTGTTCGCATTGCGGACCGGGAAATGCAGAAAAAGACGTAGAAGGAGGTGGTGTAGCAGGTTACAGAGTGATGAACTTAGATCAATAATGATATTTGGGGAGGCGCCATAGGGGAGAGCCGATTTTTGGTAGAGTCGACTCATGACAATTCAAAAACAATAAGGAGGTTCGATGTTTAGAAAAAAGGATATAAAAAATGAAATAGAGATTTTAGAGAGTCAATTGAGGGATGTTTCTTCTGAGTTAGCAAAGATCCAACCTCTGGTCCCTGAGGGGGCCGGGCTTCGCGTGATCCGTCGCGGCGAGGGATATCAGTACTTTATGCGGTATCATGGTTCAAAACCTTCAGGAGACTATATACAGAAAAAGAATAAGAAAACCGCGCAAGTACTGGCCCAAATCGAATACGATCGAAAAGTAATAAAGAATTTGGAACTGTGGATCACGGGATTGAAGCATCTATGTTTATTTCCGGATACCCCTTTTGATCATGCGTTTGATCAGTTGGTTTTAGGAAAACGAGAACTGATCAAACCACATCGTGTATCGGATGATGCGTTTATTTCCGAGTGGAAAAACAAAGACTATATAAGGCTCGGATTTGATGAAAAAGCACCGGAGTATTATACGAGACAAGGGTTACGTGTCCGATCGAAGTCGGAAGTGATCATAGCGGATATTCTGGATGATATGTCCATTCCGTTTTTATATGAAAAGCCGCTGCAGATCGGTTCGGGGACAGTCCACCCGGATTTTACGCTGTTGAATATAAGAGAACGAAGAGAGTTGTATTGGGAACATTTCGGAATGATGGACGACATGGAATACAGGAATAGTGCGTTTCAAAAGATACGAAGATATGAATCGATGTATCGGCGCAGTTCTCTGATCTGGACGTTTGAAACCGAAAGATTTCCGCTGAATACCAAGGCGATTCGAAATATGATAACGGATATGAAGACGGAGCTGGGTTATTGACGGTGAAGAAATAACTTGAAAAATAATAATGATTCAGTTATACTTAGAGGTGGTGCTTTCCGCCTCTAAGTTTTTTGCGGGGTAGGACCGCGATTCTTCGGGCTGTGGAGTGCACTGCTTTCATAGAAGGAGCATAAAAGGATGAAATATGGGATGAAAACAAAACTTGCGACGGCAGTCTTGTCGTTAGTGCTGGCTGTGGGGATGATCCTTCAGGGGACCGGCCTCTTCGGCGCTTTAGCCGGCACCAGCAAAGTATATGCGGATGAGTCGTTCGGCGAGAAAGCCTATGGATACATGAAAAAAATGAGCCAGGAATATACGTTCCGCATTTCGACCCAGCCGTCTAACGCAGAATGCCGTGCATGGTTGAAGAAACTGGTGAGCGGTTGGGGATATAAGGTTTCGACCTGTGAGTTTGCTGCAGACAGTACGCATGGTTGGGGACCGTTCTCCGGCGAGAGCCTGATCTTCGATAAAAAAGGGAAATCCGACTATATCTTGCTGATCTGTGCACACTACGACGGTGCCTGGTCGCCTGCCTGCGATGACAATGGTTCCGGCGTCGGCGTTCTCTTGGAAAATGCCGAACGCGTCGCGAAGATGGAGCTGCCGTATACCGTACGTTTCGCTCTGTTTGACGGCGAGGAGCCTGGTTGCCTGGGAAGCACCGCTTATGCGGCGTCCCTGTCACAGGAAGAGATGGACCGCATCATCTGCGTCATCAACCTCGACAGTGTGGCAGCGGGCGACAACCTGATGATCTACAGTGGCAACTACCATGAAGATACAAACACATTCACCGAGCTGTGGCCTCTGAACAGCATGTTGGAATTAGCCGATGAATACGACGTAAAACTGGCTATTCATCCGGAAGTTAACGGTCAGTGGCCGACCCCGACGAAGATGACCGGCAGCGACCACGCCGCATTTGCCGCGGCAGGAAAGCCCTACATCTACTTCGAGGCGAGCAACTGGATGGGAGGCGACTGGGACAATATGTACCAGACCGACTCTCCGTTAGTTAAAAACGGTAAAATCATGCATAATGAGCCTTACGACAACATCGAGTTTCTGGAGGCGAATTTCAAGGATCGTATCCAGAAGCATCTGAAGGAAGTTTCACAGCTTGTATACGCGACCATGATCGGTCATATGATCATTCCGAAGGAAGCGTTTAAGGATATAGTAACGCCGACAGAGGCTCCGAGCGAGTCGGAGACGAAGGAGGATACTTCGGCTGCGCCGACGGATGAAGTTCCGGAGACGCAAACGGCTGCCGAGCCGACGCAGGCACCGACGACTCCGCCGGAGACACCGGCTGTCGAGGAGACGAGCTCGGATGTGAGCACGGAGACTTCGGAAGCAGAGACATCGACCGAAGCGGAAACGACCACGGAGGAGACAACAACGGTCGAGACGACCACAGAGGAGGAAACGACCACGCAGCCCGAGACGACCGTAGAGGAAACTACGACGGCTGTGGAAACGACGACCATAGAGGAGACCACGACCGAGTCCGAAGAAAAGACGGACGAAGGCGGGGTCAATTGGATCGCTATCCTGATCGCAGCTGTGATCCTGCTGCTCGTCGGTTTTCTGATCTTCCTGTTCGCGCTTTCCATGATCCAGGAGCGTCGCGCACAGAACCGCAGAGATAAGAAATAAATAATTACGGAGGAGAAGACCATGCCCGAAACCATGAACGAAAACGATCATTCAGTGGAGGAGACGAAGAAGGAATTCCCCTCCGTTTATTTTGCATCGTCCCTCAAGAACCATGTCGTGGCAGTTATTGGAGCCGCTTTTTTCCTGCTTTTGGGATGCCTTATCCTGAAAAACGGAAATACGCTCGCCGGCATACTGTGTTTTGCAGCCACGGTGGCATTTGTTGGGGATTTCCTGGATCTGGTCATCATCGGATCGGAGCATATTTACCGGACGCATTTTTTCTATGTTTCGAGTACCATCGCGCGTTCTGACATCAGCATCTGTTCGACTTCAAAGGAGAAGAACGGCGACCAGATCTATCTGTATGGTTTCGGAACGCATATGACGATGATCCGTTCGAAGCGTCTTTGGAAGAAGCTGATGGATGTGATCGGTATTCCGTTTAGCGTTCAGGAGAAACTGGACATCTGTCCCGGAAATCTTTATGAAGAGAAGGTCACTCCCGAGCTGACAGTGCGTTCGCAGCGCGTCATGATCGATTATCTGATGCATTCTTCAAATTATGTAAGTGTGGAGATCCGGCGGACATTACCCGGTGAAGAACCTGAGAAAACGGCCGCTTCCGTGGACAGAGAGCAGCTTTCTCAGCCGGGTGGTAGGGCAGGCAGGTTCGACAGCTGGACAGCAGCGAAGGGCGGAAAGACCGCTCATTTCGCCCGCATCTCTATGATCGTGCTGACTCCTCTGCTCGTTATTTTGGCCTTCCTGGGATTGCTGTATATGTGGGTGAACTCGAAAGCACAAGATATCCGGATCTTCAGTTTTGACGGGTCCTCAGAATTAGTGATCCGCGAGGTGACGCATAATCTGGATCGAAAAATGTATGGGGAGATCGATGCGCATAATTACGAATTGTACCTCATGCCTTCCGAGAAGAGCAGGCTGTTTAAGAAGTTTATCGAATTCAGCCCATCCTATCTGTATTCGGTCGACACCGACAACTCCAGAGTAAGTATTGAGACCGGAACGTATGTCCTCTACCATAACAATCGCTACTTTACGATCGAAATGATCTCGAGTATTGAGGAACCGTCAGGAACCTTCATTTGCCGTGAGATGGCTTGCTACGGCAAATTACCGATCGTGGCGGCAAACTCCCAGGATGAGGTGGCGGCCATCCTGCCGCTCCGTGTCGCCGCCGAGTCGCCGATCAGCCTCGAGCCGAAGCATTATTCTTGGAAAGATACCTATGGAATGGCTAGCTTTGAGGATCTCGTATCGTTCTATAACCGGATCGAGGCGCAGCGTTATACGCTGAAGGAGGACGAGCAGGTGATCCTGGTATCGGTCTATTGCAACCGCCGTTGGTACCCGGATGCGATCGAGATCCGGGCGGATGATCAGGGATTTGAGGTTCGGGTAAATGACGACCTGATCGCTCACTAGAAGATCACCGGAAATTAAAACGAAAAAAATAACATTTACCGCTTGACAGCCGAAGAGAAACGTGGTATATTACTCACGTTGAATTAACAAGCAAGCAGAGTTCATCTCTCACCATAGCACGTATGTGTCGAAAGATCACATAGACTGTGACTACGGTTCATATCCTGAAAATCACGTAAACACGTGTCTTTTCGGCTGTTATGAGTGGATGGCTTGCATTGTTATGCAGGCTTTTTTTATTTCTATTTTTGCTCCGTTTTCGGAGGCTGGTCGATAGGAGGTGTCAGACATCAGCGAATTATTTATTAACGAACAGATCAGGGATAAGGAAGTCCGTGTAGTAGCAGAGGACGGTTCCCAGCTTGGTATTATGTCCGCAAAGGACGCTATGAAGCTTGCGAAAGAAGCCGAGCTTGACTTAGTCAAGATCGCCCCGATGGCGAAGCCGCCGGTTTGCAAGATCATCGATTATGGTAAGTATCGTTACGAACTTGCCCGCAAAGAAAAAGAAGCGCGAAAGAAGCAGAAGGTCATCGAGATCAAGGAGATCCAGATCCGGCCGAATATCGATACCAACGATCTCGTTCGCAAGGTAAGTGACGCGAAGAAATTCCTGGAAAAAGGGAATAAGGTAAAGATGTCCATGCGTTTCCGTGGCCGTGAGATGGCATACATGGAGAAGTCCAAAAAGCTTCTCGATCAGTGTGCCGAGGAACTCTCGGATATCGCAGTCATCGAGAAACCGGCAAAAATCGAAGGAAGAAGCATCAGCTTGGTATTGGCCGAAAAGCGTTCCTGACGCGATCGGTACATTCATTAGTATAGGAGGATTTAAATCATGCCCAAGTTAAAGACAAAGCGAGCAGCTGCTAAGCGTTTTCAGAAAACCGCATCCGGTCTTTTGAAGAGAAATAAGGCTTATAAGAGACATATCTTAACGAAGAAGTCTACGAAGAGAAAGAGAAATCTCAGACAGTCCGCGATCATGGATGAGACAAACGTTAAGAATATGAAGAAGGTTTTACCGTATTTATAAGAATTAGGAGGAATCAAAAATGGCTAGAATTAAAGGCGGCTTAAACGCTAAGAAGAAGCATAATAAAGTTTTGAAGCTGGCAAAGGGTTACAGAGGCGCCAGATCCAAACAGTATAGAGTAGCGAAGCAGTCTGTAATGCGTGCACTTACATCCGCATATGCAGGCAGAAAAGAAAAGAAGAGACAGTACAGACAGCTCTGGATCGCTCGTATCAACGCAGCGTGCCGTATGAACGAGATCAGCTACAGCAAGTTCATGTATGGTCTTAAGCTGGCAGGTGTAGAGATGAACCGTAAGATCCTTGCGGACATGGCAATCAACGACGCAGAAGGCTTCACAAAGCTTACTGAGGTTGCAAAGGCAAAGATCGCTTAAGTTTTACGCTTACGATACATTCGGCTGTGGTGCTCCGGCGTCACAGCCGTATTTTTACCTGTTTTTTGGGCAATGCGTACCGGGGAGGTGGAAACATGTGGTTTAAGCAGCATCCATGGGTTTTTCCGGCGATCATCGGCGGAATCGGTCTGTTTTATGTGTTCCTGAATATCATGGCCATCCGGGCCAGCAAGAAGTATAACCGTTTTGTGTCCGGTGTCCCGATCCTCGGCTTCATTCACCTTCTGATCGCGGGCCTGATCTCGCCATGCAAATGGCTGGCCTTTCTCTGCGTCCTGGATTTCACGTTCTGGGAGTTTCTGTCGATTATTACCGGGATCCCGCGGCCCAAAGACACCCCGAAAGATCCGAACACCGCAGAGGGTTCCGAGGATTTGGAGGGTTTGGATGCTCCTGAGGCTTCTGAAGTCCCCGAGGATTCGGAGGATCATGCCTCGCATTGAAACTCGTAAATAAAGTTTGAAAAAACGGTTGACAATCCAACGCAAAATAGCTATAATATGCAAGGTAACAATTTTCCTCGATAGCTCAGTCGGTAGAGCACGCGGCTGTTAACCGCGCTGTCGTAGGTTCAAGTCCTACTCGGGGAGCTTGAGATCCCAGATCTCAAATACAATCAGTTCGGAGCGTGGCTCAGTTTGGTAGAGCGTTCGGTTAGGGACCGAGAGGTCGCAGGTTCGAATCCTGTCGCCCCGATTACTTTTGCAGACATTGTCCCGGCGACGGGACAATCGTTTTTGAGAGACGTAATTACGCTCCTGCAAAAGTGGACACTGCCTTTCGCAGTACGTGTCCGTAGCTCAGCTGGATAGAGCAACGGCCTTCTAAGCCGTGTGTAGGGGGTTCGAATCCCTTCTGGCACATTTCCGGTAAGGAAAAGAAAGTTTG
>DBXX01000082.1 GCA_002309675.1 Lachnospiraceae bacterium UBA1201 | reverse complement strand
GAAAACGTCATACTGTGACCTATAAGTGCACGGACCTGCCTCTCACTGTAACGGAAAAACTGCTTAGGAACGGAGAGGAGATACGCATGGAACACGCCTCATTTTATACGACCGGTGCGTTTGCGAAAAAGGCAAATGTTTCCATCCGCACCATTCGTTTCTATGATAAGCAAGGCATCCTGAAGCCTTCGCACATCAGCGAGTCGGGCTATCGCCTGTACACGGACGCGGATTTCGCGAAGCTCCAGAAGGTATTGACCTTAAAATATCTCGGATTTTCCTTAGAGGAAATCATGGATATCACGGTCAATGATGACGACGAGGACTACGTTCGTTCCTCACTGGCGCTTCAGCTGGAGCTGGTGAAGAAAAAACGCGAGAGCCTGCAGGTCGTTGAAGAAGCGCTCACGAAGACGCAGGAGATGATGGAAGCCGGCGCCGAGGGCGGGGTCAACTGGCAGCGCATGCTGCACCTGATCCACATGATCAGCATGGAAAAATCGCTGGTGGAGCAGTATAAGAACTCCGCGAATATCCGGACGCGTATCGGCCTGCATCAGCGCTACGCGACGAACCCGGAGTCCTGGTTTTCCTGGGTGTACCGGAACCTGGATGTCCGCGAGGGCATGACGGTTTTGGAACTCGGATGCGGGAACGGCGAGCTCTGGCGTACCAATGCGGCCCTCGTTCCGCCCTGCAAACTGCTCCTGTCGGATATCTCGGCGGGCATGCTTGCAGATGCAAAGGATAACCTCCCGATGTTGGCGAAACAGTGCACGTTTTTGAATTTCGACTGCACGGCGCCGCTTCCGCTGCCGGATGCTTCCTGTGACATCGTCGTCGCGAACCACCTCCTCTTTTATCTCAAGGACATCGACCTTGTGTTAAAAGAAGTGAAGCGGGTTCTGAAGCCAAACGGTGTTTTTTACGCTTCGACTTACGGGCGCGAGCATATGAAGGAGATCTCGCTGCTGGCGAAGGAATTCGATGCCCGGGTCGCATTGTCCGAGGTCGCGTTGTACGACGTATTCGGACTGGAAAACGGAAGCGCGATCCTGTCGAAATCATTTAACGAAGTGCAGCTTCTGGAGCATGAAGACAGCCTGAAGGTCACGGATGCACAGCCGATCTTAGACTACATCCTGTCCTGTCACGGCAACCAGCACGAGTACCTGAATGACCGCTATGCGGAGTTCCGGGACTTCGTGGAGAAGAAACTGAAGACTAAAGGATATCTTAAGATAACCAAGCAAGCCGGCATGTTCCGGTGTTTTATGTAGAGAAAAGAGAGATACTTAGGAAGCCGCTAAGGGCGGCGGAAACGGAGGAAACATGAAAGGTATCGTATTAGCAGGAGGAAGCGGAACACGTCTGTACCCCCTCACAAAAGTAACCAGTAAGCAGCTTCTGCCCATCTATGACAAGCCGATGATCTATTATCCTTTGTCGGTGCTTATGAACGCCGGCATCCGCGACATTCTGATCATTTCTACGCCGGATGACACGCCGCGTTTTAAGTCCCTGTTGGGCGACGGTAAGCAGTTCGGTATTTCGCTTTCGTACGCGATTCAGCCCAGTCCGGACGGCTTGGCGCAGGCCTTCATCATCGGTGAAGAGTTCATTGGCAACGAGCCGGTAGCTATGGTTCTCGGGGATAATATCTTCCACGGCCATGGTCTGACGAAGTTACTTCGCAATGCTGCTGCGAAGACGACCGGTGCGACTGTTTTCGGTTACTATGTGGACGATCCCGAACGTTTCGGTATCGTTGAATTCGATAAAGACGGCAAGGCGATTTCCATCGAGGAGAAGCCTGCGAAGCCGAAGAGCAACTATTGCGTGACCGGTCTGTATTTCTATGATAATAAGGTCGTTGAGTATGCGAAGGGCTTGAAGCCTTCGGCGCGCGGCGAACTGGAGATCACGGACCTGAACCGCATTTACCTCGAAAACGGCGAACTGGAAGTGAGCCTGCTCGGTCAGGGCTTCACCTGGCTGGATACCGGCACACACGAGTCCCTGGTCGATGCTACGAACTTCGTTAAGACCGTGGAGACACACCAGCACCGTAAGATCGCGTGTCTGGAGGAGATCGGCTACCTGAACGGCTGGATCAGCAAAGAAGAGCTGATGCAGGTCTATGAGATCTATAAGAAGAACCAGTACGGCGCTTACCTGAAGGATCTGATGGAAGGTAAATTCTTAAGCAACACTTGAAAAGAGGACAGGAATCATGGGAAAGATCAAAGTAACACGTTGTGAGATCGAAGGACTTTGCGTTATCGAGCCTACCGTTTTCTATGACGAGAGAGGCTATTTCGTAGAGACCTACAATCAGAGAGATATGGAGGCGGAAGGCCTGAACATGGTATTCGTTCAGGACAACCAGTCGAAGTCGAAGAAGGGCGTTCTGCGCGGCCTGCACTATCAGAAGCAGTTCCCGCAGGGCAAACTGGTTCGTGCCATCGCCGGCGAGGTGTTTGACGTTGCAGTCGACCTGCGTAAGAGTTCGAAGACCTACGGTAAGTGGTTCGGCGTTGTACTTTCCGCAGAGAATAAGAAGCAGTTCTACATTCCCGAGGGCTTTGCGCACGGTTTCCTCGTACTCAGCGACGAGGCGGAATTCGCGTATAAGGTAACGGATTTCTATCATCCGGGCGATGAGGGCGGCGTGCTCTGGAGCGATCCGGAGATCGGCATCGACTGGCCCATCACCGAGGACATGGAGATCTGCCTGTCCGATAAGGATAAGGTCTGGAAAGGCATCAAGGAAACATTTTCCTTCGAATGATCGAGAAAGAATAAGGAGATAAACACATGAAGATTTTAGTAACCGGCGGCGCCGGATTTATCGGCGGCAATTTCGTACATTATATGGTCAATAAGTACCCCGAGGACGAGATCGTGAATCTCGACCTTCTGACCTACGCAGGTAACCTAGAGACCCTGAAGCCTGTGGAAAACAAGCCCAACTATCGTTTCATCCGCGGCGACATCGCAGACCGCAAATTCATCATGGACCTGTTCGAGAAGGAAAAGTTTGACGTAGTCATCAACTTCGCTGCTGAGAGCCATGTAGACCGTTCCATTTCGGATCCGGGTATCTTCGTAGTTACGAACGTACTGGGTACCCAGGTGCTTCTGGATGCTTCCCGCACATACGGCGTAAAGCGTTTCCATCAGGTTTCCACCGATGAGGTATACGGCGACCTGCCGCTGGATCGTCCCGACCTGTTTTTCACCGAGACGACTCCGCTGCACACCTCAAGCCCGTATTCGTCCTCGAAGGCCAGCGCAGACCTCTTCGTTATGGCATACTACCGCACCTTCAAGCTTCCGGTAACCATCAGCCGTTGCTCCAACAACTACGGCCCGTATCAGTTCCCGGAGAAGCTGATCCCGCTTATGATCTCCCGTGCATTGGCCAATGAAGAACTGCCCGTATATGGTAAGGGTGAGAACGTTCGTGACTGGCTGCACGTTCTGGACCACTGCGTAGCGATCGATCTGATCGTACGCAACGGCAAGGTCGGCGAAGTTTACAACGTCGGCGGCCACAATGAGCGCACCAACCTCGAAGTCGTTAAGACCATCCTGAAGGCACTCGGTAAGCCGGAGAGCCTGATCAAATATGTTACCGACCGTCCCGGCCACGACATGCGTTACGCCATCGACCCGACGAAGATCGAGACCGAGCTGGGCTGGAAGCCGACCTACACCTTCGATACCGGTATCGAGATGACCATCAACTGGTACCTGGAGAACCGTGAGTGGTGGGAGAACATCATCAGCGGTGAATACCAGAAGTATTTCGACAAGATGTACGGCAACAGATTATAATTTCGGAGAGGTTTACAAAAATATGAAAGTATTGGTTACAGGCGTCAAGGGCCAGCTGGGCTACGACGTTATGAAAGAACTGGCGAAGCGGAAGATCGAGGCAGTCGGTGTGGATATCGAAGATATGGATATCACCGATCCGGTGGCGGTCGAGCGTGTGATCACAACGAAGAATGTGGACGCGGTCATCCACTGTGCGGCTTACACTGCCGTGGACGCAGCGGAGGATCAGCAGGAACTGTGCCGCAAGGTCAATGCGGTGGGCACGCGCAACATTGCCCGCGTGTGCAAAAACATCGATGCGAAGATGCTGTACATCAGCACGGACTACGTATTTGACGGACAGGGCGAGCGGCCCTGGGAGCCGAACGATCCGAAGGCCCCGCTGAATTTCTACGGTCAGACGAAGTATGAAGGTGAACTCGCGGTGCAGGAGTTTCTGGAGCGGTATTTCATTGTCCGCATCTCCTGGGTATTCGGTGTCAATGGTAAGAACTTCGTGAAAACCATGCTTCGCCTGGGTAAGGAGCGCGGCGCGGTCGGTGTGGTTGCGGATCAGATCGGTTCCCCGACCTTCACGCCGGATCTGGCAGTGCTTCTGGTCGATATGATCCAGACCGAGAACTACGGCGTTTACCACGCGACGAACGAGGGTTACTGCAGCTGGTATGATTTCGCCTGCGAGATCTTCAAGACGGCAGGCATGGACCAGGTGAAGGTCAGCCCGCTGACCACGGATGCATTTCCCGTAAAGGCGAAGCGCCCGGCGAACAGCCGCATGGATAAGACGGCACTGGATCAGGCCGGATTTAAGCGACTGCCTACCTGGCAGGATGCGCTTAGGCGCTACATCCCGGTGCTTCGGGAAACCGGCGAACTGTAAGACAGGATTACGAACAGGAATTATAAAATGCGAATGAAAAAGATGATCGCGCCGATCCTGCTGATCGCGTGGATGGGGCTGATCTTTTACATGTCTTCGCAGCAGGGAGGGGAGTCTTCGGGCCTTTCGAATAAGATCGTTTCGAAGCTCTTTTCCCTCTTTCCTTTTTTGGGCGACCCGAATGATAAAGAAGCGGAGATATTCCTTACATTTTCCTTAATTGTTCGGAAAACAGCCCATTTTACGGAATATTTGATCCTCGCGGTACTTGCTTTTTTCTTCATTTCCTCGTATTATGTTAACGTGGGTGCGTATCTGTTTTCGTGGGCTTTTGCCACGATCTACGCGATCACCGATGAGATCCATCAGGGCTTCGTGGCGGGGAGAGTTTCCGCCGCGCTTGACGTCTGTGTGGACAGCGCGGGAGCCCTCTTCGGGGTGTACCTCTGCTATCTGGTGATGCGCATGCGAAGGAAACAAAAACGCGACCGTGCAGGAGGAAATACCGATGAGCTTTGAAGACAAATTGAGAAAGATCAAGCCCTACGTTGCCGGCGAACAGCCGCAGCAGAG
>DBXX01000020.1 GCA_002309675.1 Lachnospiraceae bacterium UBA1201 | reverse complement strand
ATCTGAGCTGCAACTTCTGCTGCGAAATCTTCGTTCTTCTTCTCCATGCCTTCGCCTACTTCGAAACGAACGAACTTGGTGATAACGATGTCCTTGGAAACGCTTGCAAGATAGTTTGCTACGCTCTGCTTTCCGTCCTCAGCCTTAACGTAAGCCTGATCCAGGAGGCAGATCTCCTTCATGTGCTTGGAGATACGGCCATCTACCAGACCGCTGAAGATCTTATCGCTAAGATACTCAGACTTGTTCTCCATAGCCAGTGCTGCCAGAGAAGCCTTAGCCTCTTCGGAAAGGAAGTTCGGAAGATAGTTCATGTTGCTCTTCTTCTCTTCGTAGATAGCGATATCAGCGTCGCTCCATACCTTATCTGCAACTGCCTTGTCGATGAGCTTCTGAAGGATGGGCTTCGGCAGGGTGAACGGATCGTTCAGGGAGCTGTCGATAACGATGTCCTTAAGCTTAGCTGCCTCGTCAGCAGAGATGTCGTTTCTTGCAACATACTGCGGGCTCATAGCTGCGATCTGCATTGCGATGTTTGTAAGAGCTTCCTTAGAAGCATCGTTGTTCGCACCGTTTGCGGAAACGAGAACACCGATCTTACCGCCTGCGTGGATGTAGGAAGTAACGATGTCGCCGGAAACCTTCTCAAATCTACGGAAGGAAAGCTTCTCACCGATCTGCAGGGTCTTCTCAGCGATAACAGCCTGAAGGCCGCCGTCCAGAAGTGTCTGAACATCCTCGCCGTCCTTACCGCCGTTCAAGCCGGAAGCAAGTGCCTTATCTGCAACTTCCTGTACGAACTCCTGGAAAACTGCGTTCTTTGCAACGAAGTCTGTCTCGGAGTTAACTTCTGCAACTACTGCGTTGTTCGCGTCGGAAGCAACTCTGGTGATACCCTCGGCAGCGATTCTGCTTGCCTTCTTCTCCATCTTAACTGCGCCGCTCTTCTTGAGAACGTCTACAGCTGCTTCCATATTACCGTCGGTCTCGGTCAATGCCTTCTTGCAGTCCATCATACCGGCGCCGGTCATTTCTCTTAACTCTTTTACCATTGATGCTGTAATAGCTGCCATGATCTAATTCCTCCTATGGTGTTGGATTATGCTTCGGTCATCTGCTCAACGTCGGTAACGACCTCAGTTGCAGCCATTGCCTCTTCAACGTCAGCTACGTCGGTTGCAACCTCATCCTCGGTAGCAACTGCCTCACCCTGCTTAGCCTCGATAACAGCGTCTGCCATCTTGGAAACGATGAGCTTAACGGCGCGGATCGCGTCGTCATTGCCCGGGATCACGTAGTCGAGTTCTTCCGGATCGCAGTTTGTATCAGCGATACCGATCAGGGTAATACCCAGTGTGTGCGCTTCCTGAACACAGATGCGCTCCTTCTTGGGATCTACAACGAAAATAGCATCGGGAAGCTTCTTCATGGTCTTGATACCGCCGAGGTTCTTCTCCAGCTTCTCCCACTCAGCCTTCAGCTTGATAACTTCCTTCTTAGGAAGTACATCGAAGGTTCCGTCCTCGCTCATAGCCTCGATCTTCTTCAGACGATCGATACGGCTCTGGATGGTCTTGAAGTTGGTCAGCATACCGCCGAGCCATCTCTGGTTAACATAGTACATACCGCAACGCTCTGCCTCAGACTGGATAGCGTCCTGAGCCTGCTTCTTCGTACCAACGAACAGAACGGTTCCGCCGTTAGCTACGATATCTACAACTGCCTTGTAAGCCTCGTCTACCTTAACAACGGACTTCTGAAGGTCAATGATGTAGATGCTGTTACGCTCGGTGTAGATGTACGGAGCCATCTTAGGGTTCCATCTTCTCGTCTGGTGTCCGAAGTGAACACCTGCTTCCAAAAGCTGCTTCATTGAAATAACACTCATGTCATTCTCTCCTTTGATTTGGTTTTTCTTCCATATAGTATCCGCAGGGACCTTCCTCGCAGCGAATGCTTGTAAGTCATCGGAAAATGTGGTAAAATCAATCTGTTGATAAACAGATCAACGACCGCTTCTCCATACAGGCAGATGCCGCTCAGGCACCGTCCTGCGCCACCCTATATGTGATATTTGTGCAGCTACCGCCGCCAATTTAATATTTTACCATGGGAATATTGGAAATGCAAGCGTTTTTTGGGAGGAATTATGAAAAAAAGAATTTTGATTCCGGCTGTGATCGGTATCGCAGCGTGTGCCGTGTTCATCGGTTGCCATTCCGATAAGCCGAAAGAAACTCAGACGACCCTGATCGATGAAGTGGACGGCCCGCAGTTCCCGGTCGACACCCAGGCGTCCGCAGTTGAAACAACAGCGCCCATAACGACCGAAGCCCCCGCAACCGAGGCAACTTCGACCGCTCCGGAGATCATCGACATCACCGTCGAGGCCGGACAGACCGGCCGCCCGGACCTTGCGAACGTAAAACTCGAGGCGAAGGATACCGAGTATGCCGAAAACAACATAAAAGTTACCTATCCGCAGATCGTCGGACTCGGTGACATCGCGGCTCAGGATTTCGCCAACCAGGCTCTATATAAGCACATGAAGTCCGTGGTCGACCACTACGTTAAGGACGCGGAAAATGATAAGCTCACGATCACTTATGAGACATTGACCTTATATCGCGGCCAATACTCCGTACTGTATAAGGGAACGTACCAGTCCGGCTCCGATGAGCCCATCCACATCGCCTTCACGGATAATCTGAACCTCATCACCTCGACGAACATCCGCCTCAGCAGCCGGATCTCGAAGGACTCACTGAAGCGAAGCATCTACGAGGTTAAGGATTATACCATCACGGACGGTTATGCGATCAAAGACTCCTATGTGGTCTCCTATCTGGAAGGCGAACCGGAGGATTTCTACGATTCGCTCGTACAGAATGCCGACTTCGGCGGAAGTGACTATCCGGACGCATTCTCCTACTCGAACGGTGAGGAGATCCGCATCATCATCAACGTACCGCATCTTTTGGGCGACTACGTCGAACTGTCTCTGATAAGAAAAACCAAATGATCATTACGCAACATAAAAAGAAAGGCTCCCGATCCACGGGAGCCTTTTACTATGACATCTTCTCTAATGATCTAATCCAATCATTTCTCGGGGAACGCAGTCATCGAATTACGAACATTTTCCAGCTCGACAAATACGAAGTCGTTCAAAACCTTAATGTAGGTGCCCTTCATTCCGGACGAACGAGACTCGATAACACCTGCGCTCTCAAACTTACGCAACGCGTTTACGATCACCGAACGGGTGATGCCTACGCGGTCTGCGATCTTGCTGGCAACCAGAATGCCTTCGTTTCCGTCTAACTCGTCAAAAATATGAATGATCGCCTCGAGCTCCGAGTAGCTGAGTGTGCTGATGGCGGATCTTACGACTGCGATCTTACGACCTTCTTCCGCGTTCTCTTCATTTACCGAGCGCATCATCTCAAGGCCTACAACGGTCATGCCGTACTCACTGAGGATGATATCATCGATATCATACGGATGGCCTGCCTTATAGATAAACAATGTGCCGAGTCTTTCACCGGCGATATCGATCGGAGCTATGATACCTTCATACTTTGCCGAGTATTCTTCACCGAAACCGAGGGTTTCCAGATTAACATTCTCTTTTGTCGACAGTACCGTAAGCAATCTCTCATTCAACATTTTGTCAACATAGCCGCCGACACGGTCAGAGATCAATTCTTCGATTTCCTGGAATTCGTGGCTGATGCCTACACCGAGTACCTTACCCTTTTTACTGATGACCAGGATATTCGAGTGAAGGATCTCGCTGAGCACTTCACATATATCGTTAAATACAACTTTTCCCGAATTATTATTATGTAAAAGCTTATTGATCTTTCGTGTCTTGTCTAATAACTGAACACTCATTCTGCAACCTCCTTATCTATTTAGATTCTAATCCTTATGAATGAGTATAACACAATTCTCACACAATTGCAAGTATAGTTTTGTATTTTTCGCTCATTTTTACAAAAATCACGAATCTCGGTCAGTTTTGGCTCGTTTTTCGGCAGAATCGACCATAAATCGCTCATTTTTTGAAAAATAAAAGTCGGAGCATTTATCATGCTCCGGCTTCCGTTTCTTCTTTTTTCGGCATGTTCCAGGAAATGTAATCACACTCCGGTGAGCCTTCACAGTTATAATACCGTCTGCCTTTACGCGACATACGGACTACGATCTCTTTTCCGCACTTAGGGCAAGGGATGCCGGTCCTCTGCAGGAACGGTTTCGTGAACTTGCATTCCGGGAAGCCCGGGCATGCCAGGAACTTACCATGCGGTCCGTATTTGATGACCAGGTTGCGGCCGCACAGGTCGCAGACCTCATCCGATACTTCATCGGCCACTTTTACCTTCGCCTGCTCCTGCTCTGCCTGGATGACAGCCTCGTTCAGGTCCGGATAGAAGTTTTCCAAAACGATCTTCCACGGAATCGCGCCCTCTTCGACGGAGTCCAAAAGATCCTCGAAGTTTGCGGTAAATGTAACATCCACGATGCTCGGGAAGGACTCGACCATAACTCGGTTAACGACCGATCCCAGTTCGGTCACGAACAGGCTTTTGCCCTCTTTCGTAACGTAGTGGCGTCCCAGAAGAGTCGAGATCGTCGGCGCGTAGGTGGAAGGACGGCCAATGCCCTGCTCCTCCATCGCCTTAACCAGGGATGCCTCCGTGTAATGCGGCGCCGGCTGGGTAAAGTGCTGTGCAGGAAGCAGTTCTTCTGTTTCGAGTTTGCAGCCTTCTTCAAGTTTCTTCGAAAGAACTACATCCTTCTCTTCATCCGGCTCTGTATATACCAAATGGAATCCTTCAAATGTAAGTTTCGATGCGTTGGATACGAAACGACGTTCGCCGGCATCTACCAGGATCTTCGTCGTTTCATACTGTGACGGTGCCATGCGGCTCGCAGTAAAACGCTTCCAGATCAGTTGATACAAACGATACTGGTCTCTCGGAACGCAGTCTTTGATGTCGTCCGGGAGCAGCGTGATGTCCGTCGGACGGATCGCTTCATGCGCATCCTGAATATTCTTCGTGTTCTCGGTCGTCTTTTCTTCCTCGCCGAGGAACTCGTTTCCATACTGTTTTGCTATAAACTTTGCAGCATTTGCCTTCGCTTCATCGGAGACACGCGTGGAATCGGTACGCAGGTAAGTGATCAACGCGATGGTACCGTGCCCCTCAACGTCAACACCTTCGTACAACTGCTGGGCGATACGCATGGTCTTCTGCGTCGAGAAGTTCAGCACCTTTGCCGCTTCCTGCTGCAGGGTACTGGTCGTAAATGCCGCCGGTGCCTTACGTACACGTGTGGATTTCTTCACTTCGGAAACGACGAAATCCTTTCCTTTCAGGCTGGCTAAAACCACATCCATCTGCTCTTTGCAGGTGATGTCTTCTTTTTTATCTTTTGTTCCGTAGTACTTCGCGAGCATCGACTTCTTCTCGCCGGGTAAACGAAGCTGTGCATCCAGCGTCCAGTATTCTTCCGGAACGAATGCATTGATCTCGTCCTCACGGTCGCAGATCATACGAAGCGTAGCAGACTGTACACGTCCCGCCGAAAGGCCGCGCTTCACCTTCGCCCAGAGGAGCGGGCTGATGCGATAACCCACCATGCGGTCCATGATACGCCGTGTCTGTTGCGCGTCCACGAGGTCCTGATTTATCTTGCGTGGATGCTTTAACGAGGCCTGTACGGCGTTTTTTGTGATTTCATTGAAAGTAATACGATAAACGTCTTTATCCGCGATTTTGAGCGCCGCAGCCAAATGCCAGGAGATCGCCTCTCCTTCTCGGTCGGGGTCCGTCGCCAGATATACGCGGTCCGCTTTTTTTACTTCCTTACGAAGTTTCGCCAGGATGTCCCCTTTTCCGCGGATCGTTATATAGTGCGGTTCATAATCATGCTCTATGTCGAATCCCATCGAACTCTTCGGAAGATCGCGCACGTGACCGTTCGAAGCCACAACCTCGTAATTACTTCCGAGGAATTTTTTGATCGTCTTGATCTTCGAAGGAGACTCAACGATAACCAGGTACTTTGCCATCTCTACTCATTCCTCACATAATAGCCGGAACCGGACTGACGAATGAGCCCTGCGATCTCGAGTCGCATGAGGGCCAATGACAGCTCGCCGACAGTCAACTGCCCGATTTGTTCGAGCAGATCATCCATGTGTTTGGGTTGCAAACTTATGCAACTATACACCATATTCTCTTCTTTGGCAAGCCCCAAATTGATATTTTTTGATTTTTTATCACCCACTGCCTGTATCAATCCCAGACATTCGGCGAGATCTTCCGGGCACGTCAGGATGCCTGCGCCCTGCTTTATGAGCATGTTGCACCCCTGGCTCATCGGGTCATTATACCGCCCCGGAAGGGCAAAAACTTCCTTTCCCTGATTAAGCGCATGATCCACTGTCGTCATAGTCCCGCTCTTCTTTCTGGCCTCGATCACGATCACGCAGTCGGACAATGCACTGATGATCCTGTTACGTCTCGGAAAACGAAATGCCAGCCCCGGCGTTCCCGGCGGATACTCCGAGATCACCCCACCTTCGGCGCATAGTTTCTCATAAAGCGGAAAGTGTTCCTGTGGATAGCAGATGTCCGCTCCGCTGCCTAAAACCGCGTAACTCTTTCCGCCTGCGGACAATGCACCCCATTGCCCCGCCCCGTCCGCGCCCAAAGCCATTCCGCTGATGACCTGCACGCCGTTTTGCGCCAGATATCTTCCGAAACTATATGCTGCGTTCCGTCCGTATTCACTGCACGTGCGTGCTCCAATGATCGCCGCGCTTTTTAGGCCGTCCCGCGGAAGCTCCCCGCGATAAAACAATCCCAAGGGCGGGTCCACCATCGTAAGCAACCGTTCCGGGTATGCTTTATCCTCGATCGACACAAAACGGATTCCCTTATCCAGCATCTTTTTCATCTGCTCAGGTACCCGGTCCCGGTTTCGTATCGCCTCCAGCATCGTCGCAAAAAATGCATGTGAAAACAATTCTCCCGTATCGAGATCCGACAGATCCTCCGAAAACAGGTCGCGGACATCGTCAAATAAGGACACGAACCTCTGCATCCGAAACGAATCCATGTCCGGTATACTGCATAAACAAAACCATGCCTCTTCCTTCGTCAAACACTCACCTCTTCCATATACTATGTTCCAGGCTTCGGTAGCGCACCGCCTCCGATAGATGCTCCATCCGGATCTCCTCGCTCGCATCGAGGTCTGCAATGGTCCTGGCCACCTTCAGCACGCGGGTATAGGTCCGCGTACTGAAGTCGTAGGTCTCGTACGCTTTTTTCATAAGTTCTTCTTCCTCTTTTCCGAGCCTGCAATACTTCTTTATCAACGCGCCCGATAACTGCGAGTTAAATGAAATTCCTTCCTTATCATAACGTTGCCTCTGAATCTCCATTGCCTCACTGACCTGTTTCGATAGTTCCGCGCTGGTTACACTGCCCGATTTTGCGGAAATGGAATCATACGGGACCCGTGCGGCTTCCACCGTTATGTCGATCCGGTCCAGTATGGGACGACTGATCCGCCCCAAATAGCGGGAAATGTCATGATCGTTGCATTTACATTTCGTCCGGTCCGGATAGTATCCGCAGTTGCAAGGGTTCATGGCGGCGACCAGCATCACGGAGGTCGGAAATACATAACTTCCGTGTACACGGCTTATGACGACCCTGCGGTCCTCCAACGGCTGCCGCATGACCTCCAAAACCTGTTTTCCGAACTCGGGCAATTCATCCAAAAACAACACTCCGCGGTGCGCGAGGGACATCTCCCCCGGTCTGGGGACCGAACCGCCGCCGACCAGGGCTATGGCACTGCTGGTATGGTGCGGACTGCGAAACGGCCTTGCCGTGATCAACGGATGCCCCGGGGAGACCAGGCCGCACACACTGTGGATCCCGGTCACCTCGATGGCTTCCTCCAGATGCATCGGCGGCAGGATGGTCGGAAGGCGCCGTGCTAACATCGTCTTTCCGCTCCCGGGAGGCCCTATCATAAGCATATTATGCAGACCGGCACAAGCGACCATCGCCGCGCGTTTCAGGTTTTCCTGCCCGACGATCTCCGAAAAATCGAGCGTTTTCTCTGTCTCATCCGCTACATAATCCTTCGGATCCGGCACATAAGCTTCAGCCGTCTCGCCTTCCTCGAAGAAATGAACGCACTCCCTTAATGAGGAGAAAGCAAAGATCTCCATTCCCTCGATCAAGGCAGCTTCTTTCGCATTTTCCGAGGGAACGATGCATTTGGTAAAACCGTTCTTGCGTGCGGCGATCACAAACGAAAGCGTACCGCTCACGGGGCGTAAAACGCCCTCCAGGCTCAGTTCTCCGATCATGAAATACGACGAAACCTTCGACCGCTCGACGATGCGGATCGATGACAGAACCGCCATCGCGATCGGCAGATCGTAGTAATTACCCGCTTTTCGGATATCTGCCGGCGATAAGTTGATCGTGTATTTCATGACCGGAAGCTCGTAACCGGAGTTCCCGATCGCGGTTCGCACCCGCTCCCGCGCCTCGCGCACTTCCGAAGCGAGAAGACCCACCATCTCAAACTGCGGAAAGCCCTCCGAGGCATCGGCTTCGACCGCCAGCAATACTCCTTCCACGCCAGAAAGCGCGGCACAATACGTGATCCCTACCATATCTATTTCCCTTCCGCTATTTGAATACGCATTACGCAGGCAGAAAAATACCCCCTCTGCCTACAACAATAGTAGCACAAAGGGGGTGTAGAAAACGATAGATTATCTTGTGTTTCCAAATTTATATAAAAGCAAAAACAACTCCACACATTGTCACATGCAGTGATCTCACTTCACGTCCTGAAACTCTCTTCCGAACGATGTGCAGGCTTCCTTCAGGGCATCCTCCGCATTGACATCTAAAGCCGCCGAGATCTCGACCACCTGCCGGAGCATATCCGCGACCAGCGCCTGTTTCTTCGCCGTATCGTATGTCTCGGTCTCTGCCTGCTTCACTTCTTCGGTAAGTTTTTGCAGTTTTTCGGCCGCTCCCACGCGTCCGCTTTCGTACGCATAGTGTTTCACGGCCTTCTTCAGCATCTTCTGGTAGCGGTACAACGCGGGAAATGAAACCGGCACAGCCTCGACTTGGTTTTTGATCTGATCCTTGCCTTTTTCCTTTCCCTTCGCCGTCTCCCACGAAGCCAGGGCGGAGTCCGCATCATTGGCCACGACATCACCGAACACATGCGGATGGCGACGGTACATCTTATCGCAAACGTTGTTGATCACATCGTCCAGCGTAAACAGGCCTTCCTCCGACGCGATCTGCGACTGCATGACCACCTGAAGCAGCAGGTCACCCAGCTCCTCACAGAAATTCTCCGCGTCCGCGCTATCCTGCCAAATGCGAATCCCTTCGATCACCTCGTAGGTCTCCTCAATCAGGCACGGGATCAGAGTCTCGTGCGTCTGCACGCGATCCCACGGACATCCCGTCTCGGGATGGCGTAGCGCCTTTATCACACTGCGAAATTCATCAAAATCGTACATATCGACTCCTAAACTCGACGAACGGGCACGCCTCGTTCTGCCAGATAATCCTTCAGCGCGGAGATCTCCATCTCCTTATAGTGGAACAGCGAGGCAGCCAGCGCCGCATCGGCTTTTCCCACGGTAAGCGCATCATAAAAGTGCTCCATGGTGCCCGCGCCGCCGGAAGCGATCACCGGGATGGATACCGCCTCCGCGACCTGACGGGTCAATTCATTATCATAGCCGGCCTTCGTTCCGTCGCAGTCCATGCTGGTCAGCAGGATCTCACCCGCGCCGAGCTTATTCGCCTTTGCGGCCCACTCGATCGCATCGAGACCGGTGTCGATCCGTCCGCCGTTTTTGAACACGTTCCAGCCGCTTCCATCCTCGCGCCGTCTGGCGTCGATCGCCACGACTACGCACTGGCTTCCGAATTTATCTGCCGCGTCGCTGATGAGCCGGGGCGTATTGATCGCCGCGGAATTCACAGAGATCTTATCAGCGCCTTCACGCAAGATCGCACGGAAATCATCGACCGTGCGGATACCACCGCCGACCGTAAACGGAATGAACACACGCTCCGCCACACGACGGACCATGTCGATCACGATATTTCTGGCGTCGGAAGAAGCCGTGATATCCAGGAAAACCAGCTCGTCCGCGCCTGCGGTATCATACGCTGCACCGACCTCGACCGGGTCGCCCGCATCGCGAAGATTTACAAAATTAACACCCTTTACCACACGTCCTGCATGAACATCCAGGCAAGGGATGATCCTCTTTGTGAACATAGGTATCCTCCTTAATCCAACTGTGTGAAGTTAGTCAGTATCTGAAGTCCGACGGTTCCGCTCTTCTCCGGGTGGAACTGGCAAGCGAAAACGTTTTCATGCTCGACAGCCGCGTGGATCGTCGTGGAATAAAACGTCGACGCGCATACATCGGCCTCGTTCTGTGCCTTCAGATAGTAGGAGTGAACGAAATATACATAAGCGCCTTCTTTGATGTCCTTAAGCAGACGTGAATCCGGGTTCGTCTTCGTCAGGGAATTCCACCCGATGTGCGGGATCTTCAGACCTGGCGCATCCGGGATCCGAAGGATCCGTCCGGGCAGCAGGTTCAGGCCGTCAACGCCGGGTGTCTCCTCACTGCTTTCAAACATCAGCTGCAGACCTAAACAAATGCCCAAAAACGGCTTTCCCGTCTTCACGAAGCTCTGGATCGGCTCTACCAGGTCGTACTGGTGGAGTTTCCTCATGGCATCACCGAACGCTCCCACACCAGGCAAGATCAGGCGGTCCGCCTGCAGAATCTCCTTACGCTTTCGTGTGATCACACACTCCTGCCCCAAGGAGACCAGTGCTTTCTCTACACTCTTTAAATTTCCTGCATCATAGTCAATGATCGCTATCATATACTACTCCTTCCTCATGAAATGCTTCCATCACGAAGCTTTCACGTGGGAAATGATTGTTTCTTCTATTAGATGTCAATCGTACCATGGAATACGTACGCAGATTGTACTAAATTTAGTACAATTTGTGTTTACACTTTACAGAACTGCTTTTATCGTATATTATCTTTAACGGACTTAAGGTCCATGTAGGAATCAAACGTGTAAAAGCGAAAGGCAGGCCCGCAAAGCGGACCGTGTGCAAAAAAGGAGGTAACAATTATGAAATCTACTCTTACTATTCAGGCTCCCGGCGTTGAGATCACCGATACCGATATCAAGGCACTTGTTAAGGATGCATGGGTAAATGCAGGCAACAAGGTTAAGGATATGGAGACTGTAGAGATCTACGTTAAGGCTGAAGAGAAGAAGGCTTACTACGTGATCAACGGTTCCGTAAAAGGCTATGTAGAGCTGTAATCCCGGATCCAAATAGTGATTTGACACCCGCTCATTCCGAAAGGATGGGCGGGATTTTTTATTTTCATGTTTCCTTAGCGAGAAACAAGCCGCTTATTGCGCCACGTTATTAACCGGTTTCCCCGCCAGATAGCAGCGTACATTTTCCGCGGCGATCTTCATCAGGCGATCGCGGGCTTCAAAGCTGGCCCAAGCGATATGCGGTGTGATCGTCATGTTCGGCGCGTCCAGTAACGGGCAATCCGCAGCCATCGGCTCCACACGAACCACGTCGGACGCGGCATATGCAAGTTTGCCGTCCTTCAGCGCCTGTGCCAGATCCTCCTCGCGGATCAGGCCGCCGCGCGCCGTATTGATCAGCCACGCTCCGTCCTTCATCTTCGCGATCCACTCCTTGCAAACCATGCCTTCATTGTCCTTTGTAAGCGGCAAATGCAAGGTGACGATGTCCGCCTGCGAGAGCACGGTGTCTGCGTCCGCATAATGACAGTCCTCGGTGTCGAGTTCCGAATGGTGCGTTCTCGTATAATACAATACGCGCATGCCCATGGCCAATGCGATCTTAGCGACACGCTGACCGATAGCGCCGAAGCCGAAGATACCAAGCGTCTTATCACGAACATCGATCAGGGGATACTTCCAATACGAAAAGTCCGGGGAGGCGATCCATTCGCCGGCATGGACGGACGCCGAGTGCTCATAAACGCGGTTCGCCCTGGCCAGGATCAGCGCAAACGTAAACTGCGCGACCGACTCGGTGCTATAGTCCGGAATATTCGTAACGACGATCCCTCGCTCACGCGCAGCATCGATATCCACAACATTGTAACCTGTGGCCATGACCCCGACATAACGGAGATTCGGGCATGCATCCATCACATTTCGGTCAATGACGACCTTATTGATAAAGATCAGCTCTGCATCCCCGATACGTTTCACGACCTCCTCCGGCTTCGAACGCGGGTAGACCGTGACTTCACCGAAAGAACGCAGTTCGGTCAGGTCCATGTCTCCGGGATTTAATGCATGATGATCCAAAATGACTAATTTCATGGAAATACCTCTCTAAAAAGAGTTTAGCAGAACCGCTGCTATGCGCGTACGTCCTGCATTACATCATGATTATAGCATACGAAGAGGTTAAATAACAATAGAAAAACCCGCCATCTCTTATCGAAATGGCGGGTGTATCTTTCAGATGCTTACACCTTCAAAACTGCATATAGATCATTGGACATTCCTTACCTTGCGCTTAAACCATAGATCAAGCTTTCGACCTATTAGTAACAGTCAGCTTAACACATTACTGTGCTTCCACCTCTGCCCTATCTCCTCGTCGTCTTCAAGGGGTCTGATATGGATATCTCATCTTGAGGGGGG
>DBXX01000041.1:3323-11976 GCA_002309675.1 Lachnospiraceae bacterium UBA1201 | reverse complement strand
TTCCTGTCTTTACTGTTTTTTAGGTTGCTTATTTCTAAGCTGTTCTCAATCTTTTAATTCTCTTTGAATTTTCAAGGTTGGAGTATACTATTTGATTGTCAAGGTGCTGTTCGCTTTGCCGTTTCTCTTTTCAGAGGCGTTCTCGCGGCGAACTTCTAAATATTACCATGCTTCCATTTAAATGTCAACACCTTTTTTGAAATTTTTTAAACTTTTTTTCAAGCCTCCCCGAAACAGAAAAATCCCCGTGCATAAATGCACGGGGATAACTCCGAAACCATACGATTTAGTTGGGTTTCTTCTATTTATTGTTCTCGTTTTTTTCTTTCTTCTTAACGACGCGGATAACGACATAAACCACTACGGCGATGATCAGGATGATCAAGAGCCAGATGAAGATACACAGTCCCAGGGGCTGCGGGCAGAAATGGCAGAGCGGGCACTTATCGTCCTTCTCCGGTTCAGGCGCCACGGTCGTCGTTTCTTCGGTGGGCTTCGTAACTTCCGGCTGTGTGTCGCTCGGTACGGGCTGGGTCGGGTTCGAGATCTCTGTCGTCTCGAAAACCAACGTCTGCGAATACTCGGAGTAAACATCATCCACTTCGGACTGGCTGCAGCGATAACGTACGCGAAGTTCGATCGGTGTGTTTGCATCGATCTTCGGATGTTCTTCGCTCATAAGCGACAGGAGGGCAGCCTTCATTTCACCGGGCTTGATCTCCCAGTCACAATTGCTCATATTAGTCCACTCGGAGTCGCCCTTTACACGTGCATACGTTTCGATCACGATATAACCGTGATTTGCCTCTGCTTCGACCGATTTCTGCATCAGATCATCAGGAACGGTCAATGTATAGGCAACGACCGGATTTCCGTTATACTCTTCATCCGTCATGCGAAGGTTCGTGATCACCGGTGCAGGAATGTCTTTCGCTGTGAGCGGCTCATACTTCTTCGCATCTTTACCACAGCTGGCGATATCGGACCAATCCGAGAATATATACCGATCGTCTTCCCCGTCTTTGCGCAAGGTAAATACAAAGCGGACACGAACATACATGGTATGTTTGGAGAAATCGATCTTGAGGCACTCCTCATCATAATCATAGGTATACTGATCTTCTCTCAGTTGATCTTTTACACCGACCCATCCGGTTTCCGGATTTCCGTTCCATCGGTCATCATTCGGGAGGCCACGGAATACCCAGGAATCATTGACCGTTTCCGTAATGTTTCCGACGCCGTATTCGACACCATCCCACTCGCTGTAATGGTAACCGCTATCGCTGTCACGGCCCAGGCCGTGGGTGGGGTCGCCGTCCCAATACTTATTATAATGCCAACCGGATACCGAGTCGTTTACGTCATCCAGCGCCCAGTCGAACTGGACGTTTACCCAGCCGTCCGTAAGGCCGAACTGCGCCCAGAATGCTTCCTTATCTTCGGCTTCGTCCTTCTTCGTGAAAAACTCGGAGATAACCGTCGGAACACTGTAGGTCAATGTACAGGTCGTCGGGGAATCGTTTCCCTCCATCCACTGAATCGATACATGTTCCGGTTTCAGGGATTTAAACGTGTCTTCGTCCACAACCGATGCTCCGACCGAAGTTGCCAGTGACAGCAACATGATCACCACCATCAGGAATGATATTCGTTTCTTCATAGGTGCCTCCTTCTCGATATGACCATATCTTCATATGTCATTCTACAGTTTTATTGGGGAATGAATCGGAAAATGCCGCCACACGAAACATTCCTCGGAACTAACTACTATGATTATAGCGTATTTTCCGAGGAATTAAAAGAGAAAATATAAGTTTTTAGAATAATTTCACGAATTTCTTTTATTTGTCAGCCACAAGGCAGTTCGAACCAGAATACCACGCCGGTGTCTGTGTTGTACGCGCCACATTTTCCGTGATGACGATCCATAATGGCCTTTACGATCGAGAGGCCGATGCCGTGGCCGCCGTATTCACGGGTGCGAGCCTTATCCACCTTGTAGAACTTCTCCCAGATGCGGTCGATCTCCTCTTCCGGGATGGGTTTTCCTGTATTGGAAACGCTGACACGGACATTTCCGTCCTTCGTCGTCGTGTCGATGACGATCTCCCGCTTACCGGCGAGATGGTTGATCGCATTGGAGATATAGTTCGTCAGAACTTCCTCGATGCGATATTCATCGCCCATGACGAAGACCGGATCATGCTGCTTAACGATGACCAGAGCCTTTTTCTTTGAGAGCTCGATCTCCTGGGCACTTACCACGCCATTGATCAGTTCGGTGATATCGAAGCGGCTGATATCCAGCATATTCTGGCCGGCTTCGATCTGGTTCAGGCTCAGGAGCTGGCGCACCATGCGGTTCATCTTCTGCGCCTCATCCACGATGACATTGCAGTAGTCGCGCACACTCTCCGGGTCGTCGGTGACCCCCTCAGCGAGTCCTTCGGCATAGCCCTGAATCAGCGCGATCGGCGTCTTCAATTCGTGGGAAACGTTGGAAATGAATTCGGTCCGTTGCTTCTCGATCTCGTTCTTTTTCTCGATATCGTTCATCAGCTCGAGGTTCGCCGTCTTCAGCTCCAACAGCGTATGTTCGAGTTTCTCGGACAATGCATTCATATTCTGTCCGAGCACACCGATCTCATCCTTTGAATTGCCGATGTACTTCGCACTGAAGTCCATCTCCATCATCTGGTTGGAAATGTCGGTGAGTCGGGTCACAGAACGGGTCGCCCTGCGCATAACGAGGAAGATCAGTATGCCACCGATCAAAAAGCCTCCCAAACCGACATAGATATAGAAGGACTGCGCGATCTTGATGTTGTTGCGGACATCCGCTACGGTCATGGATACCAAAAACTGAAAGCCCTCTGCGCCGCCCCAACCATCGATATGATTATTGTCCGAGGAAGACTCGGCATTGTAACGGATCGTGTAGTTTTCCTTCGACACGATCGTGTTGGAATCCTCGCGCCGGCTTTGCATCGCGTAGGTGCGCTTCAGATTATTCAACCGCGATTTCATATAATCCGCATCTACGTCACGCGATGCGATGCGCAGGGTCTGGAGCTGCGCCCCGTAGGCCGGATGTACACGTTGAAACGTGGTTTCCATATATACGGAGATACCGTACTGTTCCTTGATGAAATCCAAGTATTCCTGGTAGTACAACTCTTCCTCTTGGAACAACTCCGCGAAGGATGTCACTCCCTTGATACGCTCATTCGTACCTGCGTCCATCTCCAGCAGATCCAGGCACACCGATTCCATCAAATCACTCTTTTTCTCCAGAGCATAAGGCACGAGAAACTGGCGGAACACAAAATAGGTTCCCATATAGACCACGGCCAAAACAATAAGAAACAGCACAGTAAGCCGAAAGCGAAATGTATTTCTGTACTTCATGCCTACCTCGATTTACGAATTAAGATCAAATTTGTAGCCCATACCCCAAACCGTTTTGATGTAGTTTCCCTTCTCTCCCATTTTACTTCGCAGTTTTTTCACGTGCGTATCGATGGTGCGGACGTCTCCGAAATAATCGTAGTCCCACACGAAATTCAGGATCTTCTCACGGGACAATGCGATCCCCTGATTATCCAGGAAGAACGCCAGAAGTTCAAACTCTTTAAAACTCAGATCGATCGGTTTTCCGTCGATCGTCACAGAATGTGCGCTCTTATTCAGCACGATGCCGCCGACCTCGATCACGTCGCCGGACGAAACGGTGCCTGTGCGTCTGAGGAGTGCATTGACCCTGGCCATCAGGATCTTCGGGCTAAACGGTTTGGTAACGTATTCATCCACACCCAGCTCAAAGCCCTTCAGTTCGTCACGCTCTTCGCTCTTCGCAGTCAGCATGATGATGGGCACCTTAGAATACTGGCGGATCCACTTCGTCACTTCCCAACCGTCCATGTTCGGCATCATGACGTCCAAAAGCACCAGGTCAATGTCTTTATTCTCAAAGAAGATATCGATGGCTTTCGCGCCGTCTTCGGCTTCGATCACCTGAAAGCCTTCCTTCACCAGAAAGTCGCGCAACAGTTTGCGCATCCGGGTCTCATCATCCACTACCATGATCTTCGGCTGGTCCATAATCATTCCTCCATGTATAAAGGTATTCTCTATATGGTTATTCTAATGGTTTGATATGTTCAAATTGTGAACAAAAGCCTGTTCTCACGCATTTTGCAGGACCAGTCCGTATCCGCCGGCCGGAATGTCACAGACGAACTCCAGGATGCCGGCAGAATTCGCCACGCGGCGATAACGCTGGATCTTATCGGTCTCGTCGTAAATGAATACGGTGAATGAAACCAGCGGCGTAAGGCCCGTGAGCGTCAGTTTTACCTGGAAATCCTCGGCGCGTCCCATGTTATCCAGAAGAGCAGCCGCCCGGCCATCCGTGCGTTTTACGATAGCGTGATCCTCGCCGAACTCAGCCACATAGGCGATGTCTTCCAGTGAGATCTCGCCGGCCGCACGCTCCATGCTCGGCACACACGCTTTGATATCTTCCGCGTTCTCCGCTTTCCGGATGACGCAAACTACGATCGTTTTATTCATAATTAATTAACCTCTACACTTTCTATCTGCCAGTCTATCGTCGAAAGCCCATGCTCTTTCAGAAATGCATTGGCCTTACTGAAATGTCTGCAACCGAAGAACCCGCGGTACGCCGAGAGCGGCGACGGATGCGGCGCCGTCAGCACCAGATGGTTCGGGTTCGTGATCATCTTCCGTTTCTCCTGCGCCGGCCGTCCCCAAAGCATGTATACGATGGGACGGTCCTGTTGTTCCAGGCCGCGGATCACGGCGTCGGTAAACATCTCCCAGCCCTTTCCCTGATGGGAAAATGCCTGATGCGCTCGTACGGTCAGCACGGTATTCAGAAGCAAAACTCCCTGATCCGCCCATTTCTTCAGACAGCCGTGGTTCGGGATATAACATCCCAGGTCGTCCTGCAGTTCTTTATAGATATTTACCAGGGACGGCGGGATCTCCTGTCCGACCTGCACCGAAAAGGACAATCCGTGCGCTTGTCCGATGTTGTGGTAGGGATCCTGGCCCAGGATCACCACCTTCACTTCGGAGAGCGGTGTATAATGAAACGCGTTGAAGATGTCCTGCGCCGGCGGATATACCGTGTGCTCCTGGTACTCGCGACATATGAACTCATATAATTCTTTATAGTAGGGTTTCCGAAACTCCGGGGAAACCACCGAAAGCCAGTCATTTTGGATCGATGCCACTGTCGTACCTCACTATCCCATCGAGTCTAAATGTCGGTCCTGTTCACACCGACTTCGTATCATCCTTAGTTTATCACACCCCACCCCAAAAAGCAACAAAACAGCCTGTCGTTTTCACGACAGGCTGCCTCGTTTTATCAATGTATTTTCAAATCTTATTTGAAAGGATTCTCTGTAGGATACATCATACCTGCAGGCTGATTGAAGTTGATGTCTTCAATAGCTACGCCCAGATACTTGAATACTTCGAACAGAGCCTTACCATGGTGACCGAAGGTAACGGCACCGTGGTGCGGGTAGTTCTTCTCGATCAGAACGTGACGATAGAAACGTCCCATTTCCTTGATCGCGAATACGCCGATACCGCCGAACGAACGTGTAGCAACCGGGAGAACCTCACCCTGTGCAACGTAAGCGCGAAGTTTGGTGTCAGCGGTGCTCTGCAGACGGAAGAAAGTGATGTCGCCGGGAGCGATATCGCCTTCGAGGGTACCCTGGGTAACCTCTTCCGGAAGAGCTCTTGCCATGATGAGCTGATACTTCATGTCGCAGAATGCAAGCTTCTTAGAGCAGGTGTTACCGCAGTGGAAGCCCATGAATGTATCATTGTGTGTGTAGTCGAATTTACCCTTGATGGACTCTTCGTACATATCCTTCGGAACGGAGTTGTTGATATCGAGCAGGGTAACGATGTCTTCGGATACGCAGGTACCGATGAATTCGGAAAGTGCGCCGTAGATATCTACTTCACAGGATACCGGGATACCGCGACCGGTCAGACGGCTGTTAACGTAGCAAGGTACAAAACCGAACTGGGTCTGGAATGCGGGCCAGCACTTACCTGCGATCGCAACGTACTCACGATAACCCTTATGAGCCTCAACCCAGTCAAGGAGTGTCAGTTCGTACTGAGCGAGCTTCGGCAGGATCTCAGGCTTCTTGTTGCCTGCGCCGAGTTCTGCAGCCATGTCAGCAACAACCTCAGGAATACGAGGGTCGCCTTCGTGCTTCTTGAATGCCTCGAACAGGTCGAGCTCGGAGTTCTCTTCGATCTCAACACCCAGGTCATAGAGAGCCTTGATCGGTGCATTACATGCAAGGAAGTTGAGCGGACGAGGTCCGAAGCCGATGATCTTCAGTTTGGAAAGACCAACGAGTGCGCGTGCGATAGGCAGGAACTCGTGGATCATATCTGCGCAATCCTCAGCGTCACCTACCGGATACTCCGGGATGTAAGCCTTGGTGTTACGAAGCTTCAGGTTGTAGCTTGCGTTCAGCATACCGCAGTAAGCGTCGCCACGGCCACCGATCAGGTTATCCTGGCTCTCCTCTGCAGCTGCGCAGAACATCTTAGGTCCGTCATAGTGCTTAGCAAGCAATGTCTCAGCGATCTCAGGACCGAAGTTTCCGAGATATACGCAAAGTGCGTTACATCCTGCCTTCTTGATATCCTCCAGAGCCTGTACCATGTGGATCTCGCTCTCTACGATGCAGATCGGGCACTCGTAGATGTCGGCAGCATCATACTTCTTAGCGTAAGCTGCAACCAGCGCTTTTCTTCTGTTGACAGCGAGTGACTCCGGGAAGCAGTCACGGCTTACGGCAACAATACCGAGTTTAATTTTGGGAATGTTATTCATGTGCATGAATCCTCCTGTTTTTTTGTTCCGAGACGCGCCATTATCCCCATCCCTACCTACACGAATACCGGATGGATATCAAGCGCATTTCTTCTGAATAACATTATAGCGGAAAATGATAAAAAAATCAAATCATTTTCCGCCATATGTTTGCTTATTTTTTGCTTATTTTTCTAAACATCGTTTTGAGACAGAAAACTGCCTCGAAAACCTCAGCCGATCTCCTCGTACAGAGGGTATTTGTCGGTCAATGTCTTAACGAGAGCCTTCGCTGCTTCCTGATCGTTGTCGATCACGGCCAGCTTGATCGCCTCTGCGATGGTCACCATGTCCTCCGGCTGCATGCCGCGTGAGCTGACTGCAGCAGTTCCGAGACGGATACCGCTGGTTACGAACGGCGATGCAGGATCGTTCGGGATCGCGTTCTTGTTGCAGGTGATGTTGGCCGCATCGAGAAGCTTCTCGGTAGCCTTACCGGTCACACCGAGGTTCAGCAGGTTTACGAGCATCAAATGGTTCTCGGTTCCGCCGGAAACCAGGTTGAAGCCACGCTCCATCATAGCCTTTGCAAGAGCAGCGCTGTTCGCCTTAATACGGGTCTGGTACTCCTTAAATGCAGGAGACAGAGCTTCCTTGAAGCTGACAGCCTTTGCAGCGATCACGTGCATCAGAGGGCCGCCCTGGATGCCCGGGAATACTGCCTTGTTGAAATTGAAGCGCTCATTGACCTCGTTCGAGCACATGATCATACCACCGCGGGGTCCGCGAAGGGTCTTATGTGTGGTCGTTGTGGTAATGTGAGCGTAAGGGATGGGGCTCATGTGAAGGCCGGTCGCTACCAGACCTGCGATATGAGCGATATCTGCCATCAGTACTGCGCCGACTTCGTCAGCGATCTCGCGGAAACGCTTGAAGTTGATCTCACGAGGATATGCGGAAGCACCACAAACGATCATCTTCGGCTTGCACTCGAGGGCAATGCGGCGAACCTCATCGTAATCGATGAAACCGTCATCATTTACACCATAAGGTACGCAGTTGAAATACTTACCGGACATATTGACCGGACTGCCGTGCGACAGATGGCCGCCGTGTGCCAGGTTCATGCCCATGTAGGTGTCGCCCGGGTTCAGCACTGCGAAGAATACGGCCATGTTTGCCTGTGCGCCGGAGTGCGGCTGTACGTTTACATATTCGCAGCCGAAGAGCTCCTTCGCTCTCTCACGTGCCAGTTCCTCTACAACGTCTACACACTCGCAGCCGCCGTAGTAACGCTTACCCGGATATCCCTCGGCGTACTTGTTGGTAAGGGGGCTGCCCATGGCTGCCATAACCGCCTTACTTACGAAGTTCTCCGAAGCGATCAACTCAATGTGACTGTTCTGACGGGAAACCTCCGCGGCGATGGCTGCGGCGATCTCGGGATCCGTCTTCTTGATTTCATCGAAAGAATACATAAGGTCTCCTTTATCTTTTATAATATTAATCCAGTTTTAATTGGGACAGCGCCTGATGGTACTGTTTCCAGACATGTTCGTGGTAGTCTGCATCATCGTATTCACGCGCGCATTCTTCCACGGCCAGTGTCATATAGTAGTACAGATCGTACCAGCGAAGTCTTCTGCGCTCTTTCGCGGTGAAGGGTTCCTCCCGCTGATAGCCTTTGAGGAAGGAATGCTTTAGGAACTCACTGCGAAAGCCCCTCTCGATCAGGGGATCCGCCCAGAGGCAGCGCTCCCAGTCGATGATGGC
>DBXX01000041.1:0-3250 GCA_002309675.1 Lachnospiraceae bacterium UBA1201 | reverse complement strand
CGGTAGAAAACATTTTCATCCAGGCCGAACTCTACGTTGTAGTGTTTCGCGTCCGCGATGATGTCTTCCAACATTCGGGAAAATGCTTCGTACCAGGTCTCCTTCTGCCGGCGCTCCTGTCCATAATAACCGAACAGGTGTCCTTTGATCTCGTTGATATAACGGTTATACATTCCGATCTGCTCGTCGAGCCGGTTGCGGATGTCTTCGGTCAGCTGGTCCTCCACCAGATGGTAGTTGGACGCGTTGATGTACTGCATGAAGAAGTAATCCGAAGGACAGGACGTGTGAGCGGCGTCGAAATAGTACAGATCCGGCACCGGAACGGCCGTGTGACGCTTGATCTTCTGCATCACACTGACCTCGGTGTACATAATGTTTTTTTCATAGCGCAAGACGCGTTCATCATCGCAGGGAGCGACTTTCAGGACCGCCCGCCGGCCGTCCGGAACCTCGATCAGATAAACCGCGTTAAAGGAACCGTCGTCGAGGGGCTGGACGCTGATGGGCTTCACGCCGAACGCGTTCTTCGTAATATGTTCGAGGAGCGACTGCTCCACCTTATATTTCGTAGCGCTTTTCATGAGCTAATCAACCTCTTAAACAGGGTATGCGTTATTCTTGGTATCTGCGGCGTTCGGATCGATCTTCTCCTTCTGCGCCTCTCTGTACTTAAAGAAATCAACAGCTACCTGCGGGAACAGTGCGTAGGAAAGAACGTCCTCGTCCTGCATCTTATACTGGGACATCTCGGCTTCGATCTTATCCAGTTCGGCCGGGATCAGGTCTGCCGGACGGCAGGTGATCGGCTTCTTATCCCCGATAACTTTCTTCTGGATCTCCGGATTGAACGGTTTAACCGTCTGGCCGTATTCACCGGACAGAACTGCCTTCGTCTCCTTCGTCGCCATCTTATAGCGCTCGCCCAAAAGTACGTTGAAGACTGCCTGTGTACCTACGATCTGGGAAGAAGGAGTTACAAGAGGCGGCTCGCCGAGGTCCTTACGAACCTGCGGGATCTCACGAAGCACGTCGTAGTAACGGTCTTCCGCGTTCTGCTCCTTCAACTGGGAGATCATGTTGGACAGCATGCCGCCCGGAACCTGGTACAGAAGAGTCTTGATGTTTACACCCATGACCTTCGGGTTCAGCAGGCCGCTCTCGAGAGCCGCATCACGCTGCGGGCGGAAGTAATCCGCGATCTCTGCGAGCAGGTTCTGATCGTAACCGGTATCGTACGGTGTGCCCTTGAATGTCTCTACCATAACCTCGGTCGCCGGCTGGCTGGTACCGAGTGCAAACGGTGACATCGCGGTATCGATGATATCCGCGCCGGCTTCTACGGACTTTAAGTAAGTCATGGAAGCCACACCGGAAGTGTAATGCGTGTGCATCTGAAGCGGGATCTTCGTAGCGGACTTGATCGCGGTAACCAGTTCGGTCGCCTTATACGGAAGCAAAAGTCCGGCCATATCCTTGATACAGATGGAATCAGCTCCCATCTCCTCGATGCGCTTTGCCATGGTTACCCAGTAATCCAGGGTGTAAGCGTCGCCCAAGGTGTAGGAAAGCGCGATCTGAACGTGACCGCCTTCCTTACGGGAAGCATTGACCGCTGTCTGCAGGTTACGAAGGTCGTTCAGACAGTCGAAAATACGGATAATGTCGATACCGTTGGCGATGGACTTCTGAACGAAGTACTCAACTACGTCGTCGGCATAGTGACGATATCCCAAGATGTTCTGGCCGCGGAACAGCATCTGCAGCTTCGTGTTTTTGAAACCGGCACGAAGCTTACGGAGACGCTCCCACGGATCTTCCTTCAGGAAACGAAGGCAGGCATCAAAGGTCGCGCCGCCCCAGCACTCTACTGCATGGTAGCCGACCCGGTCCATTTTATCGATGATCGGGAGCATCTGCTCCGTGGTCATACGTGTAGCGATCAGGGACTGATGCGCATCACGCAGCACGGTCTCCATGATCTTAACAGGCTTTTTCTGAATTTCTTCTGCCATTTCTTTATACTCCTTCTAATCAAAACTTTCCGAAGATAGCCATGAACGTACCGGCCGCAACGGCGGTACCGATAACTCCGGCTACGTTCGGGCCCATCGCATGCATGAGCAGGAAGTTCGTCGGATCTGCTTCCGCGCCGACTTTCTGCGAAACACGCGCTGCCATCGGCACCGCGGATACACCGGCGGATCCGATGAGCGGGTTGATCTTTCCGTGCGTCAGGAAACACATGAGTTTACCGAACATAACGCCGGCCCATGTACCAAACGCAAATGCGACCAGACCGAGTACAACGATCTTAAGTGTGGTCACTTGCAGGAACTTTGCCGCACTCGTTGTCGCGCCGACGGAAGTACCCAGAAGGATAACAACGATGTACATAAGTGCGTTGGACGCTGTATCCGTGAGCTGGCGAACCACGCCGCACTCCTTAAACAGGTTACCCAGCATCAGCATACCTACCAGAGGAGCCGTTGTAGGAAGGATCATACAAATAACGATCGTAACGATGATCGGGAACAGTATCTTCTCCAGTTTGGAAACGTGGCGAAGCTGATCCATCTTGATCTTGCGTTCCTTCTCTGTCGTGAACAGTTTCATGATCGGCGGCTGAATGATCGGAACCAGTGACATATAGGAATATGCCGCAACCGCGATCGGTCCCATCAGGCTCGTCTGTCCCAACTTACCTGCCAGGAAAATGGATGTAGGACCATCCGCGCCGCCGATGATGGAGATCGCTGCCGCCTCCATGCCGTTGAAGCCCATCGCCAAAGCGATGAAGTATGCAGCGTAAATACCGAACTGCGCCGCCGCTCCTAAGAAGAAACTCATAGGATTAGCGATCAGCGGACCGAAGTCCGTCATGGCACCGACGCCCATAAAGATGAGGGAAGGCAGAATCGCCCACTCATCCAGTTTGAAAAAATAATATAGCAAACCGCCTGCCGTCTCGACGCCGTTTTCATCGATTGGTTCTGCCATAATACCCGGATAGATATTTACCAGCAGCATACCGAAGGAAATGGGGATCAGAAGCAAAGGCTCATACTGTAATTTGATCGCGCAGAACAAAAGCAGACACGCAACCAGGATCATTACATAGTTTCCCCATGTCAGGTTGAAAAAGGCCGTCTGATGCAGAAGGTTATTGACTATTTCACCCATGATAACCTCCGTATTCCGTCACAGTCGTGAACGGATCATAATATTAGTTCAAAGTGGCGAGTGTTGC
>DBXX01000015.1:15554-30344 GCA_002309675.1 Lachnospiraceae bacterium UBA1201 | reverse complement strand
TCGACCGACAGGTGATTGCTCAGCATATGCTTAAGTCTGGCGGTATCCAGCACGGTACCCGAACCGATGACCCGATGCGCCGGGAAACCGGACAGTTTCTGTGCCACGTAGGTCAGAATATCGACCGGGTTCGACACGATGAGCAGCACGCCCTCGCATCCGCGCTTCTTGATCTCGGGAATAATCGACTTATAGATGGCCACGTTCTTCTGCACCAGATCCAGCCGGGTCTCGCCGGGCTTCTGCGCTGCTCCCGCCGTAATGATGATGATCGAAGCATCCACGATATCATCGTAGTCACCTGCATAGATCTTCATCGGTTTTACAAACGGTACGCCGTGGCTGATATCCATTGCCTCGCCTTCGGCGCGGCTTTTATCCACATCGATCAGCACCAGTTCCGAAAATGTTCCGGCCTCCATCAGTGCAAAGGCCGTGGAGGATCCCACGAAACCGCAGCCGATGATGGCGGCTTTACGTATATCTACATTCTTTTCGGGCAATGCTTTTGTTATTTTATCCATATCTCTCATCCTCTTTCATTCGATTATTTTGACCTTCGTTCCCGAAGGATATTCGTTCTTGCTACTGCCTTTCTATTTTACCATATTCTCACGGATATCGCAACGAAAATCCGCCGTGACATCAATGCAGATGAACACGCAAAAAATGCGTGCAGATCCAGGCGATCCGCACGCACTCCTAAAAGAAAAATATATGTTTTTAGTCTTCCTTACCGAGCGTCTTCTCAAACGAATAGCCCAGCAATTCCATTTCATAAGTGAACACTTCATCCAGCGTTAGAGGAAGCACCTCCATCAGAATCGGATCGTACTTTCTAAGCTGATCCATGGCAAACTCACTGCTGCCGCGCATGATGACATTTGCCACCGAGCCATGCTTTGAAAAATGCAGCAGGCTCAATGCGCCCTTACTGTTGAAGACCGTTCCGTCTGAAAGCTTATTAAACAGTTCAGGGCCGAAATCCCGCTTAAGGGCGATCTGCATCTTAAACAGGTTCGTCTTCAGGTCGCTGACCTCACTCTGAAGTACCAGGCCGCCCTTATGTAAGAGCGCTAACTGGTCACAGGTGTCCTCCAGTTCACGCAAAGAATGCGAGGTGATGACGGCCGTCGTGCCACGCTCCATGACATCATCGTAGATAATGCTCTTAACGACATTTCGCATGATCGGATCCAGGCCGTCAAAGGTCTCGTCAAAAAAGAGGTACTTCGTGCGGCAAGCCAGCGCCAGGATCGTGACCGCCTGACGTTTCATGCCCTTTGAGAATGTATTCATTCCTTTCTTTCGGTCCAGTTTGAACTGATCCGCCAATTCTACGAAGCGCTCCTGCGAGAAATTCGGATAGAAGCTCTTATAGATCATCGCCATGCGCTCCATGGAGGCATTGCCCATATAATATAATTCGTCGGGGACGTACACCATCTTCTGTTTTGCTTCAATATTTTCGAACACGGGCGCATCATCGATGGTGATGCTTCCTTCATTCTCCCGGTATACGCCGTTAATGAGGCGCAGAAGCGTCGATTTGCCGGCGCCGTTGGAGCCCACCAGACCATAAATGCAATGATCCGGGATCGTGCAACTGATGTGGTTAAGTGCCGTAAAATCTTCAAACTTCTTTAAAACGTTCTCAACCTTTATCATGGATGGCGCTCCTTTCTTTAAATTCGTCATTGATCAGTTCGATCAATTCTTCCTTTGTGACACCTGCTAAGATCAGATTTTGAACGATCTCCCTTAATTCTTTCATCTTCTCCCTATGTCCTTTCCTTACGATTTCCTTTGCTTCCGGCGTGACAAAACAGCCCTTACCGGGTACGGAACGAATGTACCCGCGAAGATCCATTTCGGAGTACGCCTTCTGGATGGTATTCGGGTTCACTGACAGTTGCACCGACAACTGCCGCACACTATCCAGTTTATCTCCCGGACTAAGAATATCCCGCATCACAAAATGCTCAAACTGTTCAATGATCTGCTCATAAGCCGGAGTTCGCGACATGACATCAATCTGAAACATAGTCGCCTCCTTTCTACTTCTGAAACTTTATATTTATTTTATTAAGTTGCATTCCCGGGTCGTTTTCGACAAACCTGTAAAATTTCGGAGTCAGTTCCGGTGAAACGATCAAAGTGTTTTCGCAATTTTTAAATATACTGAATATATTTATAAATCCCCAATCGTCTTCAAATGTCAAAACCGGACTGACGGTATAATAAACCGGATGGAAGAACAGATCTACCTTCTGCTGCAGGGTCATCGCTTTAATATCATTTTCCAACGCTTCCAGCATGATATTCGGATTCTCCGATAGCGTCGAATTCTGCGCCACCATGATCGCTACAGTTCCCTGTTCACTGTTGATCCGCTGATATCCCCGGATCATAGCTTCAAAGTCAAATTCGTCCACACGGCGAATGAATTCTTCCTTCTCAAACATCTCATAGAATACATATTTGGGAATGTTCAGTTTTCGGTAAATGGTCTTTCCACTCGTCAGTTTGATCTTTAATCCTACCTGATACTTTGACTGATCGACTCTATCCGTCACATGCTGATTAGCGATCTTAGCTCTCTCGGACATCTCCGCGTCATACTCCGGATCAACACCCGCGGGAGCCTCATTATAATACTGATAGATTCGCTTAAGATCTTGTGTTTCAAGGATCGAATAGGTCAAATAATAATTTGACCCTTCTGCGACCGCGTTGAACAGTTCTGTAGATACTTCTCTTTTGATCGCGTCATCCGTAAGCGAAATTCCATAGATCAGGTCGCGAAAAACAGCGCGGTTCTTCTTATCCGGGAAGATATTAGATTCGCTTGCTTTTTGCAATTGATCATCTAAGTCGATCACCTTCACCAGTGATACCGATTCGATCTCCTGTGGCTCAGGTTTCGTGGAAACGACAGACGCATGGATCATGGAAACCACAACAACTACTACGACGTTGAATGCCGCAACCCAGATCAGTCCTTTCCAGTGTTTAAACGCTTTTTTAACCTGCTTGGTCTGAATGATTTCGTACAGGAAATAGAATATAACAGTCAGGCAATAAAAGATCAACACCATCACCGTAGTTATATCTTCATATAACATTCCCCGATACCCTTTTGAAAAAAACATGGTGATCAGACCGAACAGGGCCGGAATACACATAGCGCAGGAAAGGATAACACGGATCACCATCTCAATTTTAGAGGACCAAGTCGGCGAACCTGCCGTTTCGCTGGGCTTCCTCCGGATCAAAAACAATGCCAATCCGATATATACCGCGGATAAAAGAAGGGTATAGATCATGCACGATGATGTAAGCTTTCCAAACACGGAATAGCCCACGACCAGATTATAGTTTTGCGGATGGAAGAAAAAGGCGAAACGATCCAAAAGCAGATAAGGCATCACAAATTGAATCATATAACCCAGGATGGCCAGAAAACCTCTGGGTCCCACCAGGATGGTTATCGCGACCGCAATATGGGAAAACCGCGTTCCTGTCAGTGTGTGTGCCAGCCACCAGGCGCCGTTCAAATATATGGACACGATCACGCCGAAAATAAACGCTTCCGTAAATCGATCGAAGGAAATGTTTCGTATACCCATGGGATATCCGATGGCGAGCTGAATGATCATGGGCACTACCATATATACAAGTGTCCAGCTCATTGCGGCGAGGATCGAGGCAACCATGGTAGCCCTGCGTGATACGGGCAATGCATGATAGAAATCACAGCCATTTCTCTTTCGCAGATCCTTCAGCAAAAGACCTGTGAGGAAAACGGAAACGGCCGGCGAGACAAACAGATACCACACGGACGGAAATAACCAGTCCGGTTCATTCGTGCTTTCGGTAACCACGTTAGCGACCACTACCATGACTAAAAAGAAAGCAGTCAAAAAACTCAATATAATGGCCGGCAACTTAAGATTTCTCATTTGCTCTTTGTACATGGATAAACTGAAGTAATCTTTCATATATCTGCACCTCCGCTAACTGTGTTAGTTGCTCTAGTACAGTTATAGCAGATGTCGTACCCCGGTGTCAATAGTTTTTTTCAAAAACTTGCATTTTTTTCCAAAACCTTCTATACTGATGCAAAGATTCATTATCCGATTCTGATTTTCTGTAATTAGGAGTACTTATGATCTACACGACTGATAAACCAACCGATGAATTAAAACGTTCCTTTGAGGCTCTGTGGGCCGCTGCGCCTGCATTTCCTCCCATGCCACCGCTCAGTGAATGGCTGGATTCGGAATTCGACGTATTCTTCGCATATGAAAGCGATCCCGAAACCGGCGCCTGCAATGGTCTCTGCCTGATCTCGAGCATCGGCAACGAGCCTTGGGTCTACATCTATGTGTCTCCGGAGCATCGTCGCCAAAAGATCGCCACACATTTACTGGAAGCCGTGAAGGCAAACCTCTCGGGAGACGCGCTCTACTACATGTCCGTCATGTTCCAAAGCCCGGAGACCGAAGCATTTTTGAAGTCCACGGGTTTTCAAGTTTTTACGCGAGAATGCATCATGCGTTTGGAAGCGCCCGCTTTCGAAGCAGCGACTTTGGAGGATGCATGTAAGATCCATCTATCACAATGTACCCCGGAAGCCTTCAAGCCCATCTATTCAAAATGCTTTGACCTGTTATTCGAACCCGATGAAGGGAATTACTTCTTCATTCAGGATCATGCAGGAAATACCGTCGGCGGCGTGGCATTGACCACCTATATGACCGGATGGTTTCTGTTCGATCTGTGCATCCTGCCCAAATACCGCCGGAAGGGCTTTGCATCCGAAGCGATCCGCATGGCGTTCTCTGTTTGCACGGCTGACGGCAAAAAGCCCGATCAGATCTGTCTGCATGTATCTTCGGCCAATAAGCCTGCATTTACCCTCTATGAGAAGCTCGGCTTTACACCTGCGCAGGAAACCATCCTCTACACCCTGCCTATAAATAATCAGTGAGCCATCCATACCGGCTATACACAGCAAAAGACCCCGGCCTATTATACTGGTCGGGGTCTTCTTATATTCATCCGGTTTAACCGAACAATCCTTTTTTCTTTCTTCCCGGGGATTTGAAGGTCTCCGCATATTTGCGAAGTGCATCCTTCTGCTCCTCTGTCAGTTTTGTGGGCACGGTAACGACCAAAGTCACATAATGGTCGCCACGCGTAGTCTTGTTGCGAAGGAACGGAACACCGCGGCTTCGCAGGCGCACCTTCGTATCCGGCTGCGTTCCGGGCTTCACCTCGTACTCGACCTCGCCGTCGACGGTCTGGATGCGGATCGTGCCGCCCAATGCTGCCTCGGGGAAGGATATCTCCTGTGTCGAATAGATGTTCTCACCCTGTCTGCGGAACGTAGGATGTGCTCCGATCTGAACTTCAACGAGCAAGTCGCCTCTCTCGCCTCCGTTACTTCCGGGTTCGCCCTTACCACGAATACGGATGCTCTGTCCCGAGTCGATACCGGCAGGTACCGATACCATGATCTTCTTACGGGATGTGATATAACCATTGCCGTAGCACTTCGGACACTTATCGATGATCTTCTTACCGGTTCCGTTACAATCCGGACAGGTCGTAACGTTACGTGTCGTTACGCCGAAAATGGACTGCTGGGTGTAGGTAATACGACCGGTACCCTTACAACGCGCACATGTCTGCGGTGTGGTCCCGGGCTTCGCACCACTGCCGTGACAGTAGGTACACTCATCTTTAATATTGATCTCAAGCGGCTTCTCAACACCGAATACCGCTTCTTCAAATGTGATCTTTAACGTCGTATGCAGATTCTGGCCTTTTACCGGTGCGTTCGGATCCGCACGTCTTCTGGAACCACCGAAGAAATCTCCGAAGATATCACCGAAGATGTCGCCCATGTCCATGTTCGAGAAGTCGAAACCATTCGCTCCGCCGCCTGCCGAACCGTCAAATGCAGCCATACCGAACTGATCGTACTGTTGACGTTTTTGGGGATCACTTAATACACTGTATGCCTCGGAGGCCTCTTTAAACTTCTCAGCCGCCGCTTCATCACCGGGATTACTGTCGGGGTGATACTTCTTCGCCAGGGTACGGTACGCACGCTTCAGCGCAGCATCGTCCGCGTTCTTCGGAACACCCAGAACCTCATAATAATCTCTTTTCTCAGCCATAATGCACCCTCTTTGTTAACTTAGATCAGTTCGAAATAAACTCAACTGTATTATATACGAATTTCTACGATTTCTCAAGCAATTTTTACAAAAAATCGCGGTCAATGATTCACAATACGAAGGCCATACGGACCCATGCGTACACGGGTCCGCTGACCTCTGTTTTGTCGTATGAATTATACTTCCTTGAAGTCGCCGTCGACAACATCGCCCTCATAGAAGCTGTCGTCATCCGGAGACGAAGTCGTCTGCTGTGTGCCCATATCCGGACCTGCGCTCTGTGCGCCTGCGGATGCCTGGGACTGCTCATACATCTTCTGGAATACCATCGAAGCATTTCTCATAAGGGTATCCTTCTTCTCATTGATCTCAGCCAGATCCGCATCGGTCATGTTTTCTGCGGTCGTCTTCGACAATGTCTCACGAAGGGATTCGATATCTGCGCGAACCTTCGACTTCTCATCCTCAGACAGCTTATCACCGACTTCGTCGAGAGCCTTCTCGGTCTGGAACATCATGTTATCCGCATCGTTACGTGCGTCGATGATCTCCTTACGCTTCTTATCCTGAGCCTCGTACTCAGCTGCTTCCTTCACAGCCTTCTCGATATCCGCATCGGACATGTTCGTGCTGGAAGTGATGGTGATGTGCTGCTCCTTACCGGTTCCGAGATCCTTCGCGGATACGTTAACGATACCGTTTGCNNATCGATATCGAAGGTAACCTCGATCTTCGGAACACCTCTTCTTGCAGGCGGGATACCATCGAGCAGGAACTCGCCCAGAAGTTTGTTATCCTTCGTGAACTGACGCTCACCCTGGGTGATACGAATATCAACTGCGGTCTGGTTATCTGCTGCAGTGGAGAATGTCTCGGTCTTCTTTGTAGGAATGGTCGTGTTACGAGGGATCAGAACGGTAGCAACGCCGCCATAGGTCTCGATCGCAAGAGACAGCGGGGTAACATCCAAAAGGAGGATGTCTCCGGCACCAGCCTCACCGGCCAGTTTACCACCCTGAATGGAAGCACCGATCGCAACACACTCATCCGGGTTCAGAGACTTCGAAGGCTCCTTACCGGTCAGCTGTGCAACCTTCTCCTGTACGGAAAGCATACGTGTGGAACCACCAACCAGAAGGACCTTACCCAGGTCTGCTGCAGTGATACCAGCATCCTTCAAAGCGTTCTGTACCGGAACTACGCTACGCTCGACCAGATCGTGGGTCAGTTCGTTGAACTTCGCACGTGTCAGGTTCACATCGAGGTGCTTAGCGCCATCAGCAGTAGCAGAAATGAACGGAAGGTTGATGTTGGTCGTAGTCGTTGTGGACAATTCCTTCTTCGCCTTCTCGGCTGCTTCCTTCAAACGCTGAAGAGCCATCTTATCCTTCGAAAGGTCTACGCCTTCGGTCTTCTTAAACTCGTCGAGCATCCACTCGGTAATACGGTTATCGAAATCATCACCACCGAGGTGTGTGTCACCATTGGTGGAAAGAACTTCGATTACACCGTCACCGATATCGATGATGGATACATCGAAGGTACCGCCGCCGAGGTCATATACCATGATGGTCTGCTCTTTTTCATTGTCCAGACCGTAAGCAAGAGCTGCTGCAGTCGGCTCGTTGATGATACGCTTAACATCGAGACCTGCGATCTTACCTGCATCCTTTGTTGCCTGACGCTGAGCATCGTTGAAGTATGCCGGAACCGTGATAACAGCCTCGGTTACCTTCTCGCCCAAGTATGCCTCAGCATCTGCCTTCAGCTTCTGAAGGATCATCGCGGAGATCTCCTGCGGAGAGTACTTCTTATCGCCGATGGTTACTTTATAATCGGTACCCATATGACGCTTGATCGAAGAGATCGTGTTCTCGGAGTTGGTTACTGCCTGACGCTTTGCAGGCTCACCGACCAGACGCTCTCCGGTCTTCGTGAATGCAACAACAGAAGGTGTGGTACGAATACCTTCGGCATTCGCGATGACCACAGGCTTACCACCTTCCATTACGGCAACACATGAGTTTGTCGTACCTAAGTCAATACCTATAATTTTTCCCATAGTAGTTCGTCCTCCTAAAGACTCTTTCTGAATATATTAATTGGCTACCTGCACCATGGAGTGGCGTAAAACGCTGTCCCGGTACATATAACCTTTTTGAAACTCTTGTGCAACCACGTTCTCACCGAGGTTTTCATCCTCCACATGCATCACTGCGTTGTGGAAGTTCGGATCGAACGGCTGTCCGATGGCTTCGATCGGCTTAACGCCGACATCCTCGAGCATCTTCAGCAGCTGCTTGTAGATCAGATCCATACCGTTCGCGAAACCGCTCTGTTTTTCCTCTTCGGAAATGGAAGCCAGTCCGCGCTCGAAATTATCGATGATGGGGAGGAGCTTCTCTAAGATGCTCTTCGCTCCGATCTCGTACATGGAAGATTTTTCCTTCTCGGTACGTTTACGGAAGTTGTCGAATTCGGCCATCAGGCGCTTCTGCTGATCCTGAAGTTCGGCGATCTGCTCATCCTTTTTGATCAATGCGGCGTCAGCCTCATCGTCATCTCCGAAGAGCCCGCGCTTCTTTTCCTTACCCTCGGAAGCTTCCGCCTTCGCCTCGCCTTCGACTTCGCCGCTGACCGTCTCAACCTCGGGCACACTCTCCGCTGTCTCAACCGCCTCAGGCGTTTCAACCGTTTCAGTTGCGCGGGCCTGTGCCTCTTCAGCCGCCTTAGCCTTCTCTTCCATCGCTTCGAAGGCATCTTCCTTCTTCGGCTCGACTACGAAAGGCTTTTCCTTATCTTTTTCTTTTGAAGCATTCGGTTTTTTGTTTCCGGAGGATTGTTTCTGCTTCTCTTCCGCATCCAGATCGGTGATCTTAATGGTCCGATTTATGTTTCTGGATCGTTTTTTGTAATCCTTCTTCATCCCGTCTATTCATCCTTTCCGATGCCGGAGTCGGAAATCTTTTTGGTTCCCATCTCCTTGTAAATCGCATCCAATTGGTTTTTCAGTCCGTGCAGGGTTCCGACTACGCGCTCGTAATCCATTCGCTTCGGACCTACGATCCCGACGATACCGTGCAATCCGTCGCCCAGATCATAATTGGCCGTGACCACGGAACAGTCCTTCAGGTTCTCAAACGGTGACTCCTCACCGATGTAGACCTGAATGCCCTCCTTATTCATGGAGGAAAGCACCAGTTCGTTCAGCGGCTGTTTCTCTTCGAACGCGCCAATCAGTTCGGTCGCGCTGTTGGACTGTGAGAGCTCCGGATATTTGAAGATATTCGTAGTACCGCTGGTGTAGATCTGCGGTTCGTCCTTATCGCCGGTGACTGCCTGTGCAATCGCGGTCAATATCGGCTCAACCGCCCTGGAAAGTTCTTTTGCTTCCGTTTTCAGGCTGTTGATGATATTGAGGTTGATCTCGTCCACGGAAAGCCCGTTCAGCGATGCATTCAAAAGCACGTTCATTTTCAGAACGTCATCCTCTGAGATATCTTCGTTCAGGTCCACCAGCGTGCTCTTAACGATGTTCGCCTGGGTCATGATGACTGCCAGGATCTTCGCTTCGTCCACGCGGGACAACTGAATGAACTTCAATTTGTTCTGTGTGTATGTCGGCGCCGAAACCAGCGTTGCATAATTCGTATTCGCAGCAAGGACCTTCGCCAACTGTTTCAGAGCCGCCTCCATGCGGTCTACTCTCTGCAGGAGCAACTGCTTCTCATCATCGAACTCGTGCTTACGCGCCTCCATCATCTGGTCTACGTAAAAACGATAGCCTTTATCCGTCGGGATACGGCCCGCAGACGTATGCGGCTGAATGATGAGACCCATCTCCTCCAAATCCGCCATCTCATTTCGAATGGTGGCGGATGAAAGCTGCAGATCCGTGAACTTTGATATCGTTCGCGATCCGACCGGCTCTCCCGTCTCCAGATAGTTCCGTATAATGGCGGTCAATATTTTAGATTTTCTGTCTTCCAGTTCCAAATACATCACCTCTGAGATTTTGGTTTATTAGCACTCATTTTCTTCGAGTGCTAACATCTGCATTAAATGTATCACTTTTCTATCCCGATGTCAACGGTTTTTCCCTCAAATTTTCTTAAATTTTTTTAAATTTTGTGGCAGCTCCCCATAAAAAAGAGAGGCAGAGAAATCTTCTCTGCCTCCTCGTATTTATTTGCGGATGATGATCTCGTTTCTTCCGGGTCCGTTGGAGACCATGGTGATCGGTACTCCGATCTCCTGCTCGATGGCCTCGATGTAATCGCGGCACTCCTTCGGGAGTTCCTCATAGTTCTTGATACCGCGGATGTCGGACTTCCAACCCTTGAATACCTTCCATACCGGCTTCGCCTTTGCGAGTTTAACGGTAGCCGGGAAGTCTTTTTCGATTTTTCCGTCGATCTCGTAACCTACGCACATCGGAATCTCATCGAGATAGCCCAGTGCATCCAAAACGGTGAGTGCAACCTCAGTCGCACCCTGGATACGGCAGGCGNNAACCAGCCCATACGACGCGGACGTCCGGTCGTGGCCCCATATTCGCCGTGGTCACCGCCACGCTTACGAAGTTCATCGGCCTCGTCACCGAAGATCTCACTGACGAATTCGCCGGCACCGACAGCACTGGAATATGCTTTAACGACAGCCGTGATATTTTTGATCTCGTACGGCGGGATACCTGCGCCGATCGCTCCATATGCGGCCAATGTCGATGAGGAAGTAACCATCGGGTAGATACCGTGATCCGGATCCTTCAGCGAACCGAGTTGCCCCTCAAGCAGGATGCTCTTGCCATCCTTTATCGCACGGTACAGATATGCGGAAACATCACAAACATAAGGGCGAACCATTTCCCGATACGAGATCAAAGTCTCGAATAACTCCTCGGGGTCGATTGGATCCTTATGGTATAAGTGTACGAGAGAAACGTTTTTGATCTCGCAAACGCGTGCGGCCTTCTCACGTAGCGTCTTCTCATCGAAAAGCTCGCTTACCTGGAAACCGATCTTCGCGTATTTATCCGAATAAAACGGCGCGATACCCGACTTCGTCGAGCCGAAGGATGCCTTACCCAGGCGCTCCTCCTCGTACTGGTCAAATAAAATATGATAAGGCATCAGGATCTGCGCACGATCCGAAACCAGGATCTTCGGTTCGGGAACGCCCTGCGCCTCGATATCGGAAATCTCTTTAAACAACGCCGGAATGTTCAGCGCAACACCATTGCCGATGATACATGTGGTATTCGGGGAAAATACACCGCTGGGCAGCAGATGCAATGCAAAACGACCATATTCGTTGATGATCGTGTGACCCGCGTTATTACCGCCCTGAAAACGAATGACGATATCCGCTTCCTGAGCCAGCATATCCGTGATCTTACCCTTGCCTTCATCGCCCCAGTTGGCTCCTACGATAGCTCTTACCATGACTAGCCTCCGAAAAAAATATATCGCGTAGCATACGGGCGCAATAGCCCATCACTACGCGATATAACTATAACACTTCTGAAGGTATAAATAAAATCACAATTATTTATGCGCATCATAATTCAGAATTATACTCTAACATTTCAGCTTTTGACGTTCATCATCGCGAGGAAATTCTTCGTCGCAGTCGAACCGAGGTAATTCTTACGTACAGCCAGACACATGTTGCGCTCCGGCGGTTTTTTATCGAACATCAGTTCAAAGAGCATGCCGTTCTTCAGATACGGTTCGGCAAAGGATTCCATGACCAGACCTACACCTAAATTACGAAGAGCAAACTGCACGATCATATCTGACGTCGCCAGTTCGAATTCCGGCTTGATCTCGATCTTCTGGTCCGCAAAATACGCATCCCAGAAACGACGCGTGCTGGTGTTTTTCTCCAGGCAAACCAGCGGATAATGGGTCAATTCCTCAAACGACAGTACATGATGCTTCAGCTGAAGGAAGGAAGTTCCGGCAACGAAAATATCACGGATCGTATGCACGGGCAGGATCTCGATGCCCTCCCGCGGCTCCACCGGAGTAGAGATCACACCGAAATCGATGGTTCCTGCTTCGAGCGCCTCCATCGTTTCGGGAGTCGGTGCGTTCGTTACCTGGATCTTGATATGCGGATACTTGATGTGATACTGCTCCAGGATCGGCAACAGATAGAACTGCAACGTCATATCGCTCGCGCCGATGCATATCTCCCCCTGCTCCATATCACACATCTGCGCAACCAAATGCTCCCCGCGTTCGATCTCGCCGAACGCGCGGTCAATGTGGTTATAGAGGATTGCGCCTTCCGCTGTCAGCTGCGCTCCCTTGCTGGTGCGCACGAATAAGGTACAGGAAAGCTGCTCTTCCAGAAGTTTTACAGCCTGGCTCACGGCCGGCTGGGAAACACACAGTTCTTTTGCCGCTGCGGAAAACTGCTTACACCGGGCGACCGTGCGAAAGATGCGATAGAGTTCGATATTATTGATCATAGATTATACGTTTATCTCTGCGGAAAGTCCGAGAAGTTCTTTATGCGCCTCGAGTAACGGCCTTACTTCCTGATTCAAAAACTCGGTGACCTGCGAAGGTGCACGGCCCACATATTTTGCCGGATCCATGGACTGCTCCAGTTCTTCGAGGGACAGGTTGAAGCTTTCATCCGCTGCGATCAACTCGAGCAGGTTATTATCCAGCCCCAGCGCCTTGACATTCTTACCTGCTTCCATCGACAGCGTACGGATCTTCTCATGCAGTTCCTGACGGTCGCCGCCGGCCTTTACCGCATCCATCATGATGTTCTCGGTCGCCATGAACGGCAGTTCACTGCGCAGACGTTTTTCGATGACCTTCGGATATACGACCAGACCATCCACAACGTTCATGTAGAGATCCAGGATGCCGTCTACAGCCAAGAAACCTTCTGTCATACTGATACGCTTATTTGCCGAATCGTCGAGTGTACGCTCGAACCACTGGGTCGCTGCGGTCAGCATCGGATTCAATGTATCCGAGATCACATAATTTGCGAGAGACGCAATACGCTCGCTGCGCATCGGATTTCTCTTATATGCCATCGCGGAGGAACCGATCTGGTTCTTCTCGAACGGCTCTTCCACTTCCTTCAGGTGCTGAAGCAGGCGGATATCGTTGGAGAATTTATGTGCACTGAGGGCAATGCCTGACAGAACGTTCAAAACGCGGCTGTCCACCTTACGGGTATAGGTCTGTCCGGAAACTGCGAAGCAACCGGCAAATCCCATCTTATCGGCGATGATCTGCTCGAGCTTTTTGATCTTCTCTTCATCGCGATCAAACAGTTCCATGAAGCTGGCCTGCGTACCGGTCGTGCCCTTCGAACCCAGAAGCTTCATGGTGGAGATCAGGTATTCCAGATCCTGATAATCCATCACGAGATCCTGCAGCCACAGGGAAGCACGCTTTCCGACCGTCGTTGGCTGAGCGGGCTGAAAATGCGTAAACGCCAACGTCGGCAGGTCTTTATACTGATCAGCGAAATCCGCAAGCTTTGCGATGACATTGATCAGTTTCTTTTGAACGAGGCGGAGCGCCTCAGTCATAACGATGATATCGGTATTATCACCAACGTAGCAGGACGTCGCTCCGAGGTGGATGATGCCCTTTGCCTTCGGGCACTGAACACCGTACGCATATACATGCGACATAACGTCGTGGCGCACGAGCTTCTCGCGTTCTTTCGCTACTTCGTAGTTGATGTCGGTGGCATGCTCCTTAAGCTCGGCGATCTGCTCGTCGGTGATCGGAATACCAAGCTCCTGCTCAGCTTCCGCAAGTGCGATCCAAAGCTTACGCCATGTGCGGAACTTCATGTCCGCAGAAAAGATATATTGCATCTGAGCGCTTGCATAGCGCTCGGAAAACGGGCTTTGATAACGATCGGTCATAGTCTTTTCTCCTTATTTCCTGTTCGGAACCCTTTTAACGGCTTCCGCTTATAAACAAATACATTATAAGTATAAAGCATCAAAAAGTGTAAATCAAGCAAAACTTGCGATCTTCGACGGACCGTCGCCGACATTGACCGCATAAAACGATGCTCCATAGCCGATCGCATCCCGATAGGCAGCACCCACGCTCTCGATAAACGCGTCCACACAGTCATCGCGGACAATGCTGACCGTGCAGCCGCCGAAACCGGCTCCGGTCATGCGCGTGCCGATCACGCCGTCCGCCGCGCAGGCCGCCACATACAAAGCGTCCAATTCCTTCCCGGTCACTTCAAAATCATAGCGAAGCGAATCGTGGGATGCCTTCATCAGCTTTCCAAAGGCATCCAGATCACCGCAGTTCAGCGCCTCGACTGCCTGCACGGTGCGTGCATTTTCCGTAACGGCATGCTTCGCGCGCTTACGGTTCACCGGGTCTGTGATCGCGTCGGCGATCGCGTCGAACTCCTGTGGACTCAGGTCACAAAGTGCCTTTATGGGGCGCACCTTATTCAAGTCTGCCAGAGCCGCCTCGCATTCGCCGCGACGCTTATTGTATTCACTGTCCGCCAGGCCGCGCTTCTTATTGCTGCAGGCAATGACGATCTTCGCGTCCGGCAAAACAAAGGGCACATAGGTATAGTCCAG
>DBXX01000015.1:13675-15490 GCA_002309675.1 Lachnospiraceae bacterium UBA1201 | reverse complement strand
ACGCCATTGTAGCGGTTCTCGGATTCTTTACACAACCGGGAGATATACACCCCATCCAGGCCGAATCCGAAAGTCTCGGTCAGAATTGTCGCCGTAAGCACCTCGATCGATGCCGACGAAGAAAGGCCGGATCCGTTCGGGATGTTCCCATAGTAGACGATATCCATGCCACCGTCTGCCGGCAGGATGAAACCGTGCTGTTTCAGCGTCCATATCACGCCCTTCGGGTAATCCGCCCAGCTATTCTGGTGCACATCCAGGGTATCCAGGGCAAACTCGATGATGCCCTTCCCCGGGAAATTCGCCGAGTACAGCCGCATCTTATCGGTACCGTTTCTGCGTGCGGCTGCGTAGGTGCCTATGGTCAATGCGCACGGAAAAACATGCCCGCCGTTATAATCGATATGTTCACCGATAAGGTTTACACGCCCGGGCGCGAAGAAAACGTCCGCTCCGGATGCGCTGTTAAATACGTCCTTCATCGATGTTTTCAGGGTCTCCAATACTTCATTCATCTCTTTTCTCCTCCATTCGCGACCAATAGTCGCGCAGATCTTGTTGCATGGTCATCTCGTCGTTCCAAATGCGTCCGTTCGACCATTCCTTCGGGAACTGTTCCCGATATTCCTGCTTCAAAAAGCGTTCATCCATCAATGCGATGACTCCGTAATCATCCGCCGTACGGACCAGTCTTCCGGCCGCCTGAAGGACCTTTGTGATCCCGGGAAACAGGTAGGCATACTCGAAGCCCTTTCCCATGGACTGTTCGAAATAATCCCGCAGGATCTCGCGTTCGGTGCATATCTGCGGCAAGCCGGTCCCCACGATCAAAACGCCGATCAGGCTTTCCCGTACCAGATCGATGCCCTCGGAGAAGATGCCTCCCATGATCGCCATGCCGATGCGCGTCACGCGCTCTTCATTGACCGCGAATTCAGCGAGGAAATCCTCGCGGTCGCGCTCGCTCATATCCTGCTGCTGGTACATGAATTCGATCTTATGTCCCTGATGGAACGCCATCGTCTCCAGGACCTCACCGACATCCCACATCATTCGGTAGGAAGGGAAGAACGCCATGTAGTTTCCAGCGTGGCCCTTCACGATCGTCAGGATATTTCGGGCAATGTTTTCATACTGCCGCGGTCCTCGCCTCGTATATACCGTTGAAACGCCGTTAACGACGCCCAGAAGGCGTTTTTCGGGGTCAAACGGAGAAGGGACCGTGATCGCGTAATCCTCGTCTTCTGCACCCAGTAGCTCCTTATAATAGCGTATGGGAAGCAGTGTCGCCGAGAATAGGATCGTGCTGCGTCCCTGATGCATACAGTCGAGCAGGCGAGACGCCGGGTGCACACAGAATAAATGGACTAAAAACGAATCCTCGGTCGGTTCGCCATAAGCGACATACGATTCGTCCATCGCTTCATATGTCAGGAGGAACGACCTCAGTTCAAAATAGAAATCCAGAAGGTCTTTATCCGTGAACTCCGGATGTTCCTCGTAAAACCGCTCCATTTCGGAAAATGCGGCATAGACATTATCATACAACAGTGGAAGTTCGGAAGCATCCAGGAGCTCACGGTCTGCATTTTCCGCATCACACACCTTCTTCATCGAGGACAGCTGGCGCTGCAGACGGTCGAGTTTCGACGTCACCAGCGCCAACGCCGGCGTCTCTTTCGTAAGCGCCTTAGCATCTTTCACATGCTTATGCGACAAAACGGCGCTGTACATCTCGCGGGCGCGTTCCACCAGATTATGCGCCTCGTCGATCAGGAATATATAATCTCCCCTCTCCTCGCCGGCGAAAAACCG
>DBXX01000015.1:0-13554 GCA_002309675.1 Lachnospiraceae bacterium UBA1201 | reverse complement strand
CGATCGTATTGCGTCACCAGGTGGAACACGGCATCATTGATCCGGTCGAAAAAGCCACGGGCATACGGGCAGGCCTCCGGGTTGCAATCCGGCGTCTCCAGAATGCATAGTTTTTCTTTCGCAGTCAGGATCAGGCTCTTAAATGCCAGCCCCTTTTCACGCAGGATATCGAAGGCTTCCTGAGCGACTGTGCGCGTGATCGTTTTCGCCGTCAGGTAGAAGATCTTATCCGCAAGCCCCTGTCCCATCGCGCTGACCGAAGGAAAGACGGCTGACATCGTCTTTCCGATTCCCGTCGGCGCCTCGATATACAGTTTCTTTCCGGCAGCGATCGTCTTATATGTCGAAACGACCAGTTGCTTCTGTCCGTTCCGGTACGGAAAGGGAAATGCGATCGAAGGAATGGAGGCATTGCGCTCCTTCCGATGCTCCATCAGGAAATCGAACCACTTCGTCAATTTCAGAAGGACCTCGGTGAACCAGTCTTCCAGCTGCTCAAATGTCAGCAATTCCTCGAAATACTTCACCTGCATGGTTTTAATGTTGCAATAGGTCATGCGTACGCCCATCTGCTTTTGATCGTTTTGAAGGGCAAAAATATAAGCATAACACAGAGCCTGCGCGCGGTGTACCGCAACAGGCTCCGTGAAATGCTCCACATTTGCATACATACTCTTTATTTCATCGATGGAGGTCACGCCGTCCTCCCGAGTAAATATCCCGTCGGCGCGCCCTTCCAATAAAATCGTATATTCGGGACAGGCGATCTCATGTTTCAGGGATACTTCCGCGCGATACGTGCTGCCGCCGCGATCCTGCAAAGTCTTATGGATCTTCGCCCCTTTAAGCATCGCCTTTTTATCCCGGTAGGAGCCGCTGCGATTATCCAGATCGCCGCTCTGCATCACAAATTCCACGAGATCACGTACCGAAATACGTATCCGTCCGTCTATGATACGATACATGGCTCCTCCTTAGTTTTGATCAAGCGCGGCGCTTGCTGCTCTTACTCTGATCCGCAAGCAGCTTGATGAATTCTTTTTCCGTGACCGGTTTCGAATAGTAGAAGCCCTGGAAATAATCGCAGGACAATTCTTTAAGCTTATCCACGTGCTTCTGGTCTTCTACGCCTTCCGCCACGATCTTAAGTCCCAGCTGATGCGCCAGATTGATGGTGCTCTCGAGCACGATCATCGCCGTTGATTCCTTAAACGCATCCCAAAGGATGTTCTTATCGATCTTCAGCACATTAAACGGCAAATGCAACAGATAGTTCAGGTTAGAGTTACCGGAACCGTAATCGTCGATCGCAAACGAGAAGCCGTTCTTCGACAGGTTGTCGATATTATCCGAGAAGGTCTTATTGAATACGGCACGTGCCGTTTCCGTGATCTCCAAAGCGATATATTGAGGAAGAATCTGTGTTTCCTTAATGATAGACATCAATCGCTCACTGAGGTTCGACTGCATACACTGAACGGTCGAAAGGTTGATCTCGATATACTCGACACCCTTTTTGTAGAGGTTATTTGCCGAGATCATACGGCATACCGAACGGAATACATGTTCGCCGATCCAGATGATATTGCCCTGCTCCTCCGCGATGGGGATGAATTCCTCAGGTGAAATGTCTCCCAGTTCTTCGCTCTTTAAGCGCACCAAAGCCTCTGCGGAGATGATCTTATCCGTTTTCGCGTCGATGATGGGCTGATAATATACCTGGAACTTATCGGAACCGATCGCGTTCTTCACGATACGCTCGATATTCCGTTTACGCGTGATCCACTCCATGTCGACCTGATCCGGCGCCAGGAGGGTCTTATCCTCACCGCGCACGGACAGACGCAATACATTGATAAAATCGTCGACATCTTCGATCGTATGCAATTCCTTCGGACAGAGGGCATAACCAACCGTAGCGTTCAGATGCGTAATGCTGTCGCCGACCGCCCATTCTCCGTTAAACTCACGTTCCAGTTCGATCGCCATCTTCATGAACTCGGCTTCTTCGTAATCCGTCATGACTACGGCAAATGTACTCTGCGAATAGTGGAAAACGTGCATCTTTTTATAGTTTTGATTGATAAAACGCATGATCTGCTGGTACAGGTCACGCAGGTATTCCTCTCCGAAGGTCTCGCGGATCATGCGGATTCCGTGGAATTTGATCACGATGAGCGCAAACGGTTCCTTCATCGTATACAGGCTCTCCAGAACCACCCGCAGACCGCCGGAATTCATAACGCCGAGTTCCGTCTCAATGAACTCGCCGGGACGTTCCAGGGTAATGTAGATGATGATCAGAACCAGTGCAGCTGCAAAGCTTTCGATCAAAAACTCGGGGAAAATGTATTGTACGAATACGCTTGCTACCATCATAAGCAGAAAGGCGATGGTACAATACTTCAGTTTTCGGTTGATGCCGCTCTTCGCATAACGTATGCAATTCAAGCTGAGGATCGTGTAAAAAACGGCCGATGCATAGAAGAAATAGGTCAACGGACCGCGATGATAGATGTAATCCGCGTCGATCGTGAACAGAAGTTCATGCACCGGGTTCGTAATCGAGATGAGCGATGTTAAAATGAACGGGACCGCAAGGATGATACGCACCTCGTACGCCTGCTTATTCTCTTGCTTTGAAAATGTATTACAGTACAAATAGAACAACCAAAGGCAGGCCGGATGCGAGATGAAGTACGCCTGATGAAAGACCGTCTGTACCACGTAGTTACTCGGAACAGAAGGATCCTGTGTGATCGTGGCAAACAGATCGAAAGCGGCGGTAAACAAATTCATCCAGAACAGCCGGACCAGTCTGTCATTTTGATATGTTTGAAGATAACGCCCCAGGTAGAATGCGATGATCAATACCGTCATGACTGCCATGGCAGCGATATCGAAATATATGATATAATCCATAAAAACTCCCTTTTTCGGCCTAGGCCACCTATTATTATATCACAGGGAAAATACAATATCTAGAGGAGATAGTACATTTTTAGAGCGGTTTTACAAAAAAAGTCCGCCTCTCCTGAAGAGGCGGACTGTATAAGCGGTTTACGTTTTACTCACACGGAATGAAAGCTCCCTTGGTATCCCTGATTAAATTGATAGCGTCTGTCAAACGGCTGTACCAGCCTGAGGTTTCGAATACCGAATAGGAAACTCCGTAATATGTGCTTACTGCACCATATTCATACTTAGCCTTCAGAATGGTGTTCTTGTGCGACTTACTGCGGCTGTAAGCATCGATCTTATATTCCGCAGAAAGTGGAGTTCCGTAGAACGGCCCCGAGAAACAATTCTCACCGGTCGTCATCTTTCCGTTGTGGGAAATGGCTCCGTTTTCATTTACCGCCCAGGTAGCTCTTGCACTGGCGATCAGGTAAAGTTCTTCGCTCCAAAGTAAAGGCTTGCGTCCTGCGGCGATTCGCATCTCGTTCTGATAACGGAATACCTTCACCGCATCTTCACGGTCAAATCCGTCGGAACAGATTCCGTAAGGATTTGCCTCCTGCCCGATCACGTTCAATGTATAAACGTCACCGTTCAGAGTAACCGTCAGAGGGTTGATCCCCGGAAGGAACACGTCACTCTGTGCGGTCATGTTGTAGGTCCCTGCATAGTACCGGTCAATGCCTGCCTCAACGTAGCAGATCAACATTTCCGGATCGATCGGGGTTCCTACGGTGGTGGGACCGGTATACTCGATCATGATATCGGCGGATACCGGCAGTTTGGTGCTTCGCGCTGCTACTTGCACCGCGGGTGCATCTGTGATCTTAAGTACAGGTCTTTCGGGAGCTTCAAAACGAAGGCTGCACGCTACGTCCATGTAGCTTACGGTCATTTCGTTCTGTGCGGTCAAAAGTAAAGGAGTCGCGATAAAACCTTCGGGATTTGTCATTACGCTGCCATCCGACATCGTAACAGCTACAACGAGGTCACTGGCCGTTATAGTTTCTCCGACATACTTCGATCCGATGTAGGTCGCGCTGATACCGATTGGAGCCGGCTTAACGATCTCCGGTTCGGGCTCGGTGATCTCAGCTTCAACTACTGCTGCAACTTCTGTTTCGGTCTCATCGATCGTTTCCGTTTCAGCTTCTGCATCGGTCTGCAGGTCTTCTTCCGGGATATCGATTTCTTCAGCGGTTTCCGTAAGCTCTTCGATCACATCGATCGTCTCAGTCATCTCGACTGTGTCGGTCTCTTCGATCGCTTCGGTTTCTTCGGCTACTGCAGTTACCTCAGTTTCCGAACTCGCCTCGGTCTCCTCGGCCGGTTCGAGATCGGAAGATGTTGCAATCTCCTCTTTCCATGTCTCGGGGATGATGTCCGCTATCGGGAGCACGCCGTCCATAGGGGCTTCAATAAACCACTCGTTTACGTCATACTCTTTTGCGTTTTCGATCCCTTCATCCGCATCCGCTTTCGCCTCGTCATTTGCTTCGAGAGCTTCTTTTTCTTTATCCGACCAGGCTGCAACGAACTGCTCACTATCCGATCTGGGATCACCGTAACTGGGGCTCAACACCGAGAAAACTACGTAAGGCATCACATAAACGACCATGCAAAGCGACATGATGATAGCTGTGATCCTAGTCAGCTTCTTAAGCATAATCGTATCCTCCTTTCGTGTGTTTCTCTCTTCGTGTGTTCCCCTTCCTTGTAATACCCCCTTCGGTCCTTCCCCAAAGACCTTACTTCTATATGTTTTATGCTATCATATTTGTTCTAAAAAGTCAATCGTTTTTTCATCACTTTTCTGTTTTCTTTTCATTTTCTTTCCACTTTCAAGAATGATTATCGTCGGAATTCACTAAATTATGTGATTTTTCTAAATTTTTTCGAAATTATTTCTAAAGAGTCTCTGCCCCTGAGCAGTTAGTAACTGATGTGTTGTGCTATACATTCGGAAAATACATAAAAAAACACACCTCCATATCGAAGGTGTGTTGAAGTGCAGGGGAAGAGGGATTCGAACCCCCGTGAACGGTTTTGGAGACCGCAATACTGCCGCTGTATGATTCCCCTATTCGGTTGTCTGCCGCAGGCTCATATTTTCGAGTGCCACGCGACTTTACAATAATAGCACAGCCCCTCGGATTTGTCAACAAAAATATGACATTTTCTTTGAGGCTGTGCTGATATATTTTTTGCCGAATTATACGGCAGTATTCTTAGTGATGGAACAGGCGCAGACCGGTAAAGCACATAGCGATGCCGTACTTATCGCACATCTCGATCACGTTGTCGTCACGGATGGATCCGCCGGGCTGCGCGATCACGGTCACGCCGCTGCGGTGTGCGCGCTCGATGTTGTCACCGAAGGGGAAGAACGCATCGGAACCCAGAGCTACGTCAGTCAATGTATCCAGCCATGCACGCTTCTCTTCTCTCGTGAATACTTCGGGCTTTACCTTGAAGATATTCTCCCAGATGCCGTCTGCCAGAACGTCCATATAATCATCGCTGATATATACGTCGATCGCGTTATCACGATCGGCACGTCCGAGCTTATCTACGAACTGCAGGTTCAGTACCTTCGGGTTCTGACGCAAATACCAGTTGTCTGCTTTATTGCCCGCAAGGCGTGTGCAGTGGATACGGGACTGCTGGCCGGCACCGATACCGATGGCCTGGCCGCCCTTTACGTAGCAGACGGAGTTGGACTGTGTATACTTCAGTGTGATCAAAGCGATCATCAGGTCGATCTTCGCCTGCTTCGAGAAAACGGTATTCTTCGTTACCATATTGTTCAGGAATGCTTCGTCGATCTTCAGTTCGTTGCGTCCCTGCTCGAAGGAAACACCGAACACCTGCTTACGCTCGATCGGATCGGGAACATAGTTCGGGTCGATCTCGATCACGTTGTAACCGCCCTTCTTCTTCGCCTTCAGGATCTCCAGAGCTTCCGGCTCGTAACCCGGTGCAATGACACCGTCGGATACCTCACGCTTGATCAGAAGCGCTGTGGAAACATCGCAGACATCGGAAAGGGAAATGAAATCGCCGAAGGAAGACATACGGTCTGCGCCGCGGGCACGCGCGTAAGCGGATGCCAGAGGGGACAGATCACCCATGTCGGCTACCCAGTAGATCTTCTTTTCGATCTCACTAAGCGGAAGGCCAACAGCCGCGCCGGCAGGAGAAACATGCTTAAAGGAAGTAGCCGCAGGAAGGCCGGTCGCCTGCTTTAATTCGCGCACCAACTGCCATCCGTTGAAGGCATCCAGGAAATTGATATACCCGGGTCTGCCGTTGAGCACCTTGATGGGAAGGTCCGAGCCGTTCTCCATAAAAATACGGGAAGGCTTCTGATTCGGGTTACAACCATACTTGAGTTCAAGTTCTTTCATTTTGTTACCACCTTATTTGTTCTTATTGATGATGCGCGTCTGATATGCGCCGGTCTGAATATCGATAAAACGAACGAACAGAGAAACCTTGTGCTCTGCGTTCAGGTTCGTCCAGATCATCTCGGTAAATGCGTCAATGTCGCCGTCGATGTCTACGAGTGTAGGCTCACCCTCGAAACTGGGCAGGGGATTTCCGTCATCCATGTAAGTGTGGATGAAGCGGCCCTCGCCGGAACGGGGAACGTCTACGGAAAATGTATTGCGCAGGCAGCAGGTCGGATCGCCGTTGTCGCTCTTTAAGATCGACATCGTGTAATCATAGAAACCGTTCTGCACGTTCAGGATCGCGGAGATACGAGGGGTATAGTTCGGGCCGTCGGGCTCGAATTCACGCGTTTTAAGTGCCTCTTCGAAAGTCTTGCCGTCCCGCATCATCTCATAGATGGTATCGGTCTGGTCGCCGTTGGTCACGATCGTCGAATTGCCGAACACGCGTACCGGAGAATAGATGATCAGACTCGGATCGGACAGTTTGGAAGGATCGAATGCCTGTGTGCGGATGCCGTTGTTCTCTTCTACGAATACACGGTTGCGGCTGTTCACGCTGCGTCCCATGATAAAATATGCGCAGACAGCGTATTTGCCATCTTTGCTCTTACCTACAACGATACCTCTGCCGGGGTAAGTTGTCTCTGCCAGTTCATTTGCCAGTGAAATCTTTTCCATTTTCTCCTCCGTATGTTCTGTGTGGCCGGTCCGAAACCGGTTTATGTATTAGTTATTCAACAAGTGTATCATAGCATGGTATACGGCCATTTGTAAAGAAAAAACAAACCGTTTTTTCGGTCTTTCTTCCATTACTTATGATACGGTTCCCCGGATATGATGCGATATGCGCGGTAGATCTGCTCCGTCAAAATGACCCGCATCAACTGATGGGGAAATGTCATGGCCGAAAAACTGAGTTTGAAATCCGCCTGCTTCGATATGCGCGGATCCAACCCCAGAGAGCCCCCGATCACAAAGCAGATATGGGACACGCCGGCCACGCCGAGTTTTTGGATCTTCTCGGAAAATGCGACCGAGGAAAGCGGCGTTCCGCCGATCTCCAGCGTAATGATATACGCATCGTCCGGCAGTTTCGCGAGCAGGCGGTCGCCTTCTTTTTCCAGTATCTGGCGATTCAGGTTGTCGGAAGCGTCGTCCGGGGTCTTTTCGTCTGCCACCTGGACGATCTCCGGCTTGCAGTAACGCGTCAGCCGCTTCATATATTCGGCGATCGCAGCCTCCCAGTAGGATTCGCGGATCTTTCCCACACATAAGATCGTGATCTTCATATTCACTCCGTATGCCGGTCACCGGCCGTTTCCGAAAACATGAGCGATGAGAAAATCCCTCATCGCCCATGGGTCTTAATTGCTGTATGTTTGATTACTTATTCTGCAAATATTCATGGATACCCTTAGCGCCTGCGCGTCCGGCTTCCATGGCCAGGATAACGGTTGCAGCGCCGGTAACGGCATCACCGCCAGCAAATACACCTTCTTTTGAAGTCTGGCCGTTCTCCTCGGAAGCAATGATGCACTTCCATTTGCTGGTCTCCAGACCTTCGGTCGTGGAAGAGATCAGCGGGTTCGGGGAGGTGCCGAGCGACATGATGACGGTATCAACATCCAGGGTAAACTCCGAATTCGGCTTAACGACAGGACGTCTTCTTCCGGATTCATCCGGCTCTCCGAGTTCCATCTCCACGCACTTCATACCGGCTACCCAGCCCTTATCATCTACGAGGATCTCGGTCGGATTCGTAAGAAGTTTAAAGATGACGCCCTCTTCCTTTGCATGGTGTACTTCTTCGACACGGGCAGGAAGTTCTTCCTCACCGCGACGATATACGATATATACCTCCGCACCCAGACGAAGCGCGGTTCTTGCTGCGTCCATGGCAACGTTTCCGCCGCCTACGACAGCTACTTTCTTACCGGCAGCGATCGGGGTCGCATAGTCTTCTTTAAATGCCTTCATGAGGTTGCTGCGGGTCAGGTACTCATTGGCCGAATAAACACCGTTCGCCTGCTCGCCGGGGATGCCCATGAACTTCGGCAATCCTGCGCCGGAACCGATGAAAACAGCCTCGTAGCCGTCCTCCATGAGTTCGTCGATCGTGATGGACTTACCGATGATGGCATTGCATACGATCTCCACGCCCAGGCTCTTAACGTTGTTGATCTCCTTCTGAACGACAGCGCTCTTCGGAAGACGGAACTCCGGAATACCGTAGGTCAAAACGCCGCCCGGCTCGTGCAGAGCTTCGAAGATGGTCACGGAGTATCCGAGCTTCGCCAGGTCGCCGGCGCAGGACAGGCCTGCAGGGCCGGAACCGATCACGGCTACTTTATGGCCGTTGAGCTTTTCTGCCTTCTTCGGGACGATTCCGTTCTCGCGTGCCCAGTCAGCTACGAAACGCTCGAGCTTACCGATGGCTACCGGCTCACCCTTGATTCCACGAACGCATTTACCCTCGCACTGGCTCTCCTGCGGACATACACGGCCGCAGACAGCAGGCAGGGAGCTGGACTCGCTGATGATATTGAAAGCACCCTCAAAATCTCTCTCTTTGATCTTCGAGATAAATGCGGGAATGTTGATCGCTACAGGGCAGCCCATCATACAACGGGCATTCTTACAGTTGAGGCAACGCTGCGCCTCTTCTACGGCTTCCTCTTCGTTGTAGCCGTAGCAAACCTCTTCGAAGTTGTGTGCGCGGACCTTCGGATCCTGCTCGCGCACCGGTACTTTATGTAAAACGTCCATTATTTGTCACCTCCGCAGTTTCCGCATCCGCCGTGATGTGTGTCGCCCTCTTTTGCAGCGAGGAACGCACGTCCCTCTTCGGTCCTGTACATCGCGGAACGCTTCATGGCCTCATCAAAGTCGACCAGATGTCCGTCAAACTCCGGACCGTCAACGCAGGCGAACTTCACCTGGCCGTCTACGGTCAGACGGCAGGCGCCGCACATGCCGGTTCCGTCTACCATGATCGGGTTCATGCTGACGATGGTCGGGATACCGAGCTCCTTCGTGAGCTTACATACGAACTTCATCATGATCATCGGTCCGATGGCTACGCAGGCATCGTATTTCTTACCTTCTGCAACCAGATCGGAAATGACCTGGGTGACCATGCCGTGACGGCCGTAGCTTCCGTCATCCGTTGTGATGTAGAGGTTGTCGGCAACTGCCGCCATCTCCTGCTCCATGATCACGAGATCCTTCGTCTTCGCGCCTACGATGGCATCTGCGTGGAAGCCGTTCTCACGGAACCATTTCACCTGCGGGTACACAGGCGCAGTTCCGAGACCGCCGGCCACGAATAATACCTTCTTTTTGGAAAGTGTCTCAGGATCCTCACTGATGAACTCGGAAGGACGTCCGAGAGGTCCGACGATATCGGCAAATACTTCGCCGGTCTTCAGCTGCGCCATACGGAAAGAAGATGCTCCGACGACCTGAACGACCAGGGTAACGGTCTCCTTCTCTCTGTCATAATCACAGATCGTCAGCGGAATACGCTCAGATTTGTCGTCGGTCCTGACGATAACGAACTGTCCGGGAAGGCACTTTCTGGAAACCAAAGGCGCCTTTACGTCAAATAGGTAAATGTTTTCTGCCAGCTTTTCGGCCCGCAAAATGTCATACATTGAATTATCCTCCGTTTATCATAGCGTAAGGTCGATGCAACTGCCCGACCTTACACGTAGAAATATGGTTCGATCGCCGCCGGAACGTTTCAGCGCCCGGCGCAGCGTTCGTAAAAATCTAATATTCGGCCTGGAAACAGGCCTATCGGAACTGCCAGAAGCCCGATCAAGCGATCTCAGGGAACAAAGCCTTTACCGCAGGATAGATCTTCTTAAACTTCTGGTAACGCTCTTCGTACTTCGCAACGAGCTCAGGAGTCGGCTCAACGGTGTCGATGACCTTAACCAACTTCGCTGCAGCGTCTTCAACCGAAGCGAACTCACCGTTTGCAACGGCTGCCAGCATAGCGCCGCCGTATGCGGGGCCCTCTTCAGATGCGATGACATCGACCTTGAGGTTCATGATGTTCGCGATCATCTTCTTCCACAGCGGGCTCTTTGCGCCGCCGCCGCAGATCTTGGTGCGCTCGATCTTGATACCGAGGCTGCGTGCTACTTCAAGAGAATCACGAAGGGCAAATGCAACGCCTTCCAGAACGGCCTGTGTCATATCCGCACGGGTGGTATCCATGGTCATGCCGATGAAGCAGCCTCTTGCGTTCGGATCGTTGTGAGGAGAACGCTCGCCCATCAGGTACGGGAGGAAATAAACATGGTTCTCACCGAGCTTAGTGATCTTCTTCTGCTCCTCAGCGTAAGCATCGGTTCCGATGATGTCATCCATCCACCACTTGTTGCAGGATGCAGCAGAAAGCATGCAGCCCATCAGGTGGTAAGCGCCGTCTGCGTGTGCGAATGCGTGCAGGGCGTTGTTGGCATCTACGCCGAACTTCTTGCTGGAGATGAAGATGGTGCCGCTGGTTCCGAGGGAAATGTTGCAGTTTCCGTCGCCTACGGTTCCGGTTCCTACAGCAGCTGCTGCGTTGTCGCCTGCACCTGCAACGATCTTAACGCTCGTGGAAAGCCCTAACTCTGCTGCAACGTCTGCCTTCAGGGTGCCTACGGTCTCGTAGCTCTCGAAGATCTTCGCCATCTGGGACTCCTTGATACCACAGATGTCGAGCATCTCCTTCGACCAGCACTTATTCTTAACATCGAACAGAAGCATACCGGAAGCATCGGAAACATCCGTGCAATGTACGCCGCTGAGCATATATGCGATATAATCCTTCGGAAGCATGATCTTTTCGATCTTAGCGAAGTTCTCGGGCTCGTTGTTCTTGATCCAGAGTACCTTCGGAGCGGTGAAACCGGTGAAGGAAATATTGGCCGTGTATTCGGAAAGCTTATCCTTACCGATCACGTTATTCAGGTAGTCACACTCTTTGTATGTACGACCGTCGTTCCATAGGATTGCAGGACGGATGACATTGTCCTCCTTATCCAGGATGACCAGTCCGTGCATCTGGCCGCCGAAGCTGATGCCTGCGACCTGGGACTTATCGCACTCGCTCACGAGCTCCTTGATACCTGCGATGGTCTCGCGATACCAATCCTCAGGATTCTGCTGTGACCAGCCTGCCTGCGGGAAATAAATGGGATACTCGCGGGAAACGATCTTCTCTATTCCGCCCTTTTCATTCATGAGCAGCAACTTGACTGCTGATGTTCCTAAATCGACACCGATATATAACATCTCATACCTCCGTATTTTTTTGTTCTCATTTTTGAGCGCACGGCTCCTTTATTATCCTACACGATATATGTTAAAAATGCAACAACTTTTCCTAAAAATCCACATCACGGGAAATATAATTCTTTACGAATCGCCCCACTTATATTATACTTAGAAAGGAGCAAAGCGGTCATCACGTAAAACCGGGAACCGGACCGCGCGTTCCGAATGATCACGCATCACATTCCATTATAGATTCGAAAGGAGCATCTCTTATGAATACGATCGAATGTATCAAAACACGCAGAAGCATCCGCGAGTATAACGGACAGCCGGTGGACCGCAAGCTGATCGAGCAGGCCATCGAAGCGGCTGCCTTCTCTCCTTCCTGGAAAAATACACAGGTGACCCGCTACATCGTCATCGATGACGCGGCTTTAAAGGACCGCATTGCCGACGAATGCTGCTCTTCCAACCACAACGGCGGCATCATCAAGCAGGCTCCGGTTCTGGTCGTTACGACCATGATCAAAGCACGCTCCGGTTACGAGCGCGACGGCTCGTTCTCCACTCCGAAGGGAGACGGCTGGCAGATGTTCGATTGCGGCATCGCTACACAGAGTTTCTGTCTTGCAGCGCACGAATTGGGGCTGTCCACACTGATCATGGGCATCTATGATACCGATAAGATCACCGAGATCCTGCAGATTCCGGAGACCCAGGAGGTCGCTGCGCTGATCAGCGTCGGCTACACTGACCTTACCGACGTTGCGGCTCCGAAGCGCAAGACTTTGGAAGACCTGATCACCTATAAGTAAAACCGCAAACCAACTTCGATTAAGGAGTATCTCCATGCAAATTCGACATTTTTTAAGTCCTTCGGATCTTTCGGAGGCAGAACTGGATCGGTTGCTCACCTTAGCGAGCGATATCGAGGAAAACCCGGACGCCTACGCCCATGTTTGTGACCGCAAAAAACTGGCCACCCTCTTCTACGAGCCCAGCACCCGCACCCGCCTCAGTTTCGAGGCCGCGATGCAAAACCTCGGCGGCACCGTCATCGGTTTCTCCGATGCATCCCAAAGCTCCGCTACGAAGGGTGAAAGCGTATCCGATACCATCCGTATCATCAGCTGCTACGCCGACATCTGCGCCATGCGTCATCCGAAGGAAGGCGCACCCATGGTCGCAGCGCAAAAGTCCGGCATTCCCGTGATCAATGCGGGTGACGGCGGACACCAGCACCCGACGCAGACATTGACCGATCTGCTCACGATCCGGAAGCTCAAAGGCCGCCTGGATCACCTGACCATCGGCATGTGCGGAGACCTGAAATTCGGCCGTACCGTACACTCCCTGATCAATGCGATGATCGTCTACCCCGGCGTATCCTTCGTCCTGATCTCGCCGAAGGAACTGCGCGTTCCCGATTACATCCGAAAGAACGTTCTGCAGGACCGCGGCATCCCCTTCGAGGAGGTCTCCAACCTGGAGGAAGCCCTTCCGAAGTTAGACCTCCTGTACATGACCCGTGTACAGCGTGAGCGTTTCTTCAACGAAGAGGAATACATCCGCATGAAGGACTCCTACATCCTGGATCGCCAAAAGATGGAACTGGCCCCGAAGGACATGCTGGTCATGCACCCGCTTCCCAGGGTCAATGAGATCTCCGTCGACGTCGACGATGATCCGCGTGCCGTCTACTTCAAGCAGGTCCAGTACGGTGTTTACGCCCGCATGGCACTGATCATGACGCTGCTTGGGCTGGATCCCGGGAAACCCCTGTAGTAAGCATAAAGATCTATGATCTCATCGATCATTATCAGAAATATAAAAGCGACGCGGAATACTGATATGTACCCTCTTTACTGGA
>DBXX01000077.1:5590-9580 GCA_002309675.1 Lachnospiraceae bacterium UBA1201 | reverse complement strand
CGGGTAACATTGTCCGAGCAGGCGACTGAGGGAGATATCCTGCGCGTGAAAGAATAGGGGGTTTTATGGGTTGGTTATTGTTATTTGGAGGAATCTATATCGGCGGCATAGTAGCTGCAGTAGCCTCAGCGTTTAAGATGACCAAATTCGGGTTCATCATGAAACTGGCGAAGGGGAAGAAGCGTTGGGCCTTCCTCCTCAGTCTGTTGCTGATGGCAGCGGTCATGGCAGTGCTGGTGCTGACGATCAAAGCCATGAATGCGGTGCTGGTCTTCCTGCATCTGATCGTGTTCTGGCTGCTGGCGGATCTGGTGAACCGCATTGTCCGTAAAAAGAGAGGGAAGGCAACGAAACGATATTACGCAGGCGCGATCGCCATCGTTTTTACTGCGGTCTATCTGTGCGTCGGCGCTTACCTCGACTTCCACGTATTTGAGACCAAGTACTTACTTGCGACCGATAAGAATGTCGGACACATCCGGGTGGTGATGATCGCCGACTCGCATGTGGGGACGACGTTTGACGGTGATGGATTTGCCGCGCATCTGGAGGAGATCCAAAAGGCGGAGCCCGATATACTGGTCGTTGCCGGAGACTTTGTGGATGATGATACGACGAAAGAAGATATGATCCGGAGCTGCGAGGCACTGGGAAATGTCAAAACCAAGTATGGCATATACTTATCGTTCGGAAATCACGACAAAGGTTATATGAACAGCCGCGGCTATTCAGGAAATGACGTGATCGCAGAACTGGAAAAAAATGGCGTGCATGTGCTGCATGATGAAGCGGTGCTGATCGACGGTCGTTTCTACGTGATCGGAAGAAAAGATCGCTCAGAACAACAGAGAGGCGGCAAAAGAAAGTCGATGGAGGAACTGATCTCCGGGCTGGATCCGTCGAAATATATGATCGTGATCGATCATCAGCCCCATGATTACGATGCCCAGGCGGCGTCGGGTGTGGATCTGGTCCTGTCCGGTCATACCCACGGCGGACAGATGTTCCCTGCCAATATCCTGGAGGCACTGTTCCATGCGGACGACCGCGTCTATGGACACGAAAAAAGAGATAACACAGACTTTATCGTAACGTCGGGCATCTCCGACTGGTCGATCATTTTCAAGACCTGCACCTATTCGGAGTATGTGATCGTCAATATCAGTGAAAACCGAAGAAACTGAATATGTAAACGGGGGTGTCCCATCGGACACCCCCGTTTTGTATAGTGTGAGTTTCGATCACAGTCCCAAATATTCTTTGTGTTTCTTAAGTACTTCCTCCATCACGGCGGGACCGGGCGCACCGAGAGTGATGCGCTTTTCAACACAGGTCGCCAGGCTGATGGCCTCGTAGATGTCTTCCTTGAAGACAGGGCAGATGGCCTGATAGTCGGCGAGCGGAAGTTCGTCGAGGGAGATGCCGCGGTCTAAGCAGAGCAGTACGAGCTGGCCGATGATGCCGTGGGCGTCGCGGAACGGAACCCCGTTCTTTACGAGGTAGTCTGCGGCGTCGGTCGCGTTCGTGAAGCCGGCCATCGCACTTTTCTCCATGACGTCCTTACGGAACTTCATGGTGTCGATCATGCCGTTGAAGAGCTGGATGCAGCCCTTCGTCGTATCCAGGGCGTCGAAGAACATTTCCTTGTCTTCCTGCATGTCTTTGTTGTATGCGAGCGGAATGCCCTTCATGGTGGTCAAAAAGCCCATCAATGCACCGTATACACGTCCGGTCTTACCGCGCACGAGCTCGGCAATGTCCGGGTTCTTTTTCTGCGGCATGATGCTGCTACCGGTGGAGTATGCATCGTCCAGTTCCACGAAACGGTACTCGTTGGAATTCCAGATGATGATCTCTTCCGAGAAGCGGGAGAGGTGCATCATGATCGTGGACATGGCCGAAAGGAATTCGATGATATAGTCACGGTCGGAGACCGAGTCCATGCTGTTTAAGGTCGCGCCGTCGAAATCCAGAAGCTTCGCGGTGTATTCGCGGTCCAGCGGATAGGTGGTACCTGCGAGGGCGCCGGCGCCTAAGGGGCAGTAGTTCATGCGGGAACGGATGTCCTTAAGGCGGCTGCGGTCGCGCTTAAACATCTCGAAGTACGCTCCGAAATGATGAGCGACCGTAACGGGCTGCGCCTTCTGCAGGTGCGTAAAGCCCGGCATGTAGGTATGAACGTTCTCCGCCATGATGCGGTAGATCGTCTTTAACAGTGAGAGCAGAAGAGTATCCATCTCGTCGATCTCGTCACGCGTATACAGGCGCATATCGAGAGCCACCTGGTCATTACGGCTGCGTCCGGTATGCAGTTTCTTACCGGGATCGCCGATGCGCTCGATCAGATTTGCCTCTACGAAGCTGTGGATGTCCTCGCTGGTCTCGTCAAACGGCAGCGCGCCCGACTCGATATCCTTTAAGATGCTGTCCAGTCCTCCGATGATCACGTCGCGTTCCGACTCGGTCAGGATGCCCTGCTTCGCGAGCATGGTCACATGTGCCTTGCTGCCGCGAATGTCCTGCTTATAAAATCTGCGATCAAAAGGAAGGGATGCATTGAATGCATTGACCAGTTCGTTGGTCTCCTTCGTGAAGCGTCCGCCCCAAAGTTTCATAATCTACCTCCGCCATCTGCCTTATCGGCAAATGTATTTGATTTATTACAGTCTTAATACATTAAAAGACCCGGATGCGCCGCGGCCCGACAGGGGCGTAAAACGAAACCGCATCCGGGTGAAGATCGAACGATTACATCAGGAAGTCCTTAGGATCGTTCGAGTATTTGATCGCCTGCTCACGGGTGATGACACCACGTGCAACAAGCTGCTTCAGGTCATAGTTCAGAGTGTGCATACCCTGTGACATACTGGTCTGCATGCTCGTCTCGATCTGGTAGACCTTATCGGTACGAATCAGGTTCGAAACCGCATCGTTTACTACCAGGATCTCAGTTGCTGCGATACGGCCGTTACCGTTTGCAAGCGGGATGAGCTGCTGGGTGATAACACCGATCAAAACGCTGGCCAGCTGGTTACGGATCTGGTTCTGCGCCTGTGCCGGGAATACGTCGATGATACGGTTGATCGTCTCGGCAGCACCGGTGGTGTGCAGGGTGGACATTACGAGGTGTCCGGTCTCGGCTGCGGTGATAGCAGCCGAGATGGTCTCGTAGTCACGCATCTCACCTACCAGGATAACGTCCGGGTCCTCACGGAGTGCGGAACGAAGTGCGTTGGAGAATGTATCGATGTCCTGGCCGATCTCTCTCTGATGGATCGTGGACTTACCTTTTTCGTAAACGTACTCGATCGGGTCTTCGATCGTGATGATGTGCTCCGCACGGCTGCGGTTTACGTAGTCGACCATCGTTGCGAGGGTGGTGGACTTACCGCTACCTGTAGGTCCGGTCAAAAGAACGAGACCACGCGGCTTATCCGCGAGGGAGCGGAGAATGTTTGCAGGAAGCTTCAGGCTCTCCATGGTAGGAACACTGTCGCCCATGATACGAAGGCAGGCTGCCTTCTTTCCCTTCTGCGAATATACGTTAACACGGCAGCGGATCATGCTGGGCGTCTCGTAAGTAAAGTCGAGGTCGATACCGTCGCGAACCTGTTTTGCTCTCTTTTCATTGAGCATCTGGAAAATGAGACCCTCCATCTCATCTTCAGAGATGGGCTGATCTACCTTACGCAGATCGCCGTAACGGCGAAGCGCCATCTCGCCGCCGACTGTCAGATGAATATCCGAGCAGTTATTCGACTTCGCATAGTCAATAAGTTCATCAATTGTCATAAATGTTCCTCCATCCTGATCCTTTTTCTTATTTCATGCAACCGCTATAACCTGCGGCGCGGGTCCGGAGATCACCCTATACTCTCCCCGGACTATGAACTCTGAAATAACAAACCCTACGTTACTGTTATTTCAGCCTGTTCCGTTTTTTCTTACCGAAGTGCTTCCGATTGTTGTTATTCGTGTTCGGCTTATCAG
>DBXX01000077.1:3832-5549 GCA_002309675.1 Lachnospiraceae bacterium UBA1201 | reverse complement strand
CCTTCGTTTCGTCGTCGGCCTTCGTTTCGTCGGCGCTTTCCGTTCCTGACTCAGGCTTTTCGTCGTCAGTCTTTGTATCTGCCTCGGACTTCTTCTGCGCCTCTGCATTATCCGAAACCTTCTCGGTCTCCGGAGCTGCTTCCTCAGCCTTTGCGGGGCTTTCGGCCTTTACTTCCTCAGGTTCGGTTTCTTTAACATCCCCAACATTTTCGGCCGGAGCTTCCTTCGTCTCTGCCTCACTTACTGTGTTATTATCCAGTTCGCGAAGGTCGATCTCTTCTTCCTCTACGAAGACATTGAAACGGTAGCCGAACTTCTGTTTAAAGATGCTGCGAAGCATCGTAATACATACCAGGAAGAGGATCGAACCTAAGGTGATCCACAGACCCGGCATGAGACCGTCCGGCATATAAGTGAGCTCGATCTTATGGGTTCCTGCAGTGATCGGGATCGCCAGGAAGGTATCGAGACACTTCTCTGTATCTACTATAGCACCATCGACGCGCGCTGTCCATCCTTTTTCATAAGGAATTGTAGTGAATAGTATTCCATTGCTGTTCGCTTTTACGAGTCCATTGACGGATGTGCTGTCATAGTCGGTGACTGCGAGACAACCGGGTTTCAGTGCTTCGACCGTGTCAGCCAATACATCGCCGTTGAAGTAATAGAGGTTACCCGAGATCTTTACATCGTTTGGCGTAGATACTTTAATAGTTTTGCCTGCTTCTACATATCCGACGGTTACGAAATAACGGCGTTTCAAAGAGCTGGTCTTGCGGGCAGAGCGGCCGTCGATCGAGACTTCGACGTCATCCATCGTGGTATTGGTTGTGTAGAAGTAATAATAACCGTCTTTAAATGCGGTATAACGTTGTACTTTATCTTCGGTAGAATCGGGGGCAATCGTCTCCAAAATGGGGCGATTGATGCCTACGATGTTCTTTACGAAGTTATTTTGCGTCGTAACTGCGTTGGAGTTGAGGGCCCAGGTAGTGGCAAACTCTTCGGACGTCATTCCGATGGCATAACCGATGGAAAGCACATGGTTGTTTTCGTACAGGTAGAGTTTATTCGAGGTACCGAGCTGTGTAGTAACGTCGTTGTTCGGGATCTCTGCATCGTGGAAGACATAGCGGATATTGAAGAGCGCACTGGCCAGAGGTGTAAAACCGGTACTGGAGTAAGCGTTCGTATTCGACTCCATGCCGACCTTCTTATAAAAGTCGGTCATGCGTGCATTTGCCACGGAGGAGAAGACGGAGATGGAAGGATACTGGAACCAGGAACCGTCGTTCTTCGTACGGAGGTTGAAACGCTCCAAACGGAAGAGGTTGGTGAAATCCTTTACGTCGCCGAATTCCGACTGATAGAATTCATTATCTGCCTCAGCGTCGGCCTTCTGCCGCGCGTAGGTGTACAGTGCGCCGAAGTCGCCGTTTTCCGCTACATAGGAAGGACGGTCGATCGTAGTGACACTGGTAACGGTCGTGTTAAGGAAGCCCTCGATCAGAACCAGGAAGCTGGCCGCGATCGCCAGGCCGATCTTATATCCGTTCGTGTTCTTCTTGCGGTGCAGGTAGGCGAACAGGCCATAAAAGCCGATGAAGATTGCACTTACGTAAAAGACATGGAAGTGGAAGAGTTTGTTACCCTTCGTTATCTGCTCGAAGAGAAGGATGAGACCCAAAGCGACGAGAACGGCACGGCCGATCTCTTT
>DBXX01000077.1:0-3731 GCA_002309675.1 Lachnospiraceae bacterium UBA1201 | reverse complement strand
AAGTTTAAGAAGTTCATGCTGAAGCTGGCCAGGAAGATCAGGACCAGAGCTGCATAGGCGAACTTCTCACGATAATTCACCTTCCGGTTCATGATGTAGAGCGGGATGAACATCAGAATGCCGACACCGCAGTACAGGTTGGGCCAGTGCTCGAGACCGATGTGGACTTCTACGTCGACCAGGTGACGAGCCAGCATTTCCAGCATGGTGAAATAGGACGAAAAAGTCTTCGGGAAGGAAGAGTCGGCGGATGCGGACATCTGCAGGGCCTTCATCTCCGGAAGCAGGACGATCATGGCGATGCCGGCTGCCAGGAAGGAATAGAAGGCGAACTCGAAGATCTTCTTCGGGTAGTTCATAAAGATGGAGCGCTTGATCAGACGGTGGGAGTCCACGCGTTCGATCTCTTCACGACGCATCGGAGCGATGAAGAGGAGCGCCAGGAAGTAGAGGATCAGGGTCAGGCAGACCATGATCGAAATGTAGTAGTTGGAAAGTACGCAGAGGGACAGGCTGATGCAGTACATCAGGCATTTATCCTCGTAGACCAGACGTTCCAGTCCCAGAATGATGATCGGGAACAGGATCAGACAGTCGAGCCACATGATGTTCCAGCTGTATGCTGCCATGTAACCGGAGAGTGCGTAGAAGGTCGCAAAAAACGCGATACCCAGATGGTTGGTACGGGTGTGCTTACGCAGGTACCAGGCAAAGGAGAGACCGCAGAGCGCGATCTTCAAAACGATCATGTAACTGATGAACTCGATAACGAATTCCACCGGACACAGGAAGAGGAACCAGTTTAACGGGCTGGCCAGATAGTAGGCCATCAGAGCCACGAAGTTCGTGCCGCCGCCGATATCCCAAGAATACAGGAGGCTTTCGCCGTTTAAGAATTTATCCTTCAGTTCGCGGAAGAACGGCGCGTACTGGTGATACAGGTCGGTCCGCAGGAAGCTGCGGCTGCCGAACGGGAATATCCCTCTCTGGATGAAGACGAGCAACATCGCAACGAGCGGGATCAGGAAGGCCAGAATCAGCGGGAGCTGACGCTTAAACCAGGCTTTAAAGTTCTTTTCATTTGTTTCCATTTGTATCTCCTTGGGTTTCAGCATCCGCATTCTGCGGCTTCTCTTTCTTAAACGAGAAGAGCTTGCTGGTAATGTAATTCATGATCATGACGACGACGCTTGCGAACAGCTTCATGATGAATGCCTCGAAATGGAGCACATCCACCGTCAGGTACATGAAAGCGGTTTCAAAACCGAGGGACAGAAGACGTCCTGCGATAAACGTCCAGAATTCGTATGAGAGTTTTTTCAGACCCCACTGCTTGCTTCGGAAAACGAAGATCTTGTTTACGAAGAAAGCAAAGATGACTGCGACGATCCAGGCGATCACATTGGATACGGTCGTCGAGATATGGAGCACATAATAGCAGATGTTGAAGCACGCGATGTTGAGAATGGTCGTCATCACGCCCCAAAACAGGTAGGATATGGTCTCCCGGTTGATATATTTTTGGTATTTTTCCAGTGATTTCGGTAGTTTCATGATCTTATTCCGGTTGCTCCGGCTTTTCAGCCGGCTCCGTTTCTTTCGTACTGTTTTTCGGCAGGCTTACGCCTTCCATGCCCGGAATATTAGACTCGCGGGCGATATAAATGGGCCTGTGTTTCGACTCCATGTAGATGCGGGCAATGTATTCGCCGATGATGCCTATGGAAAATTCGATCAGGCCGCCCAGGAACAGAATCAGGCAGATGATGGTCGGAAAACCGCTTACGTCGTTGTAGCCCAGCAGCGTTTTGACCACGATGTAGATCATGTACAGGAAGGCGAAAAAGCAGATGAAAAAGCCCATGGCGCTGACCATACGCAACGGCGCGGTCGAAAACGACGTGATGCCGTCGATCGCGTAGCGGAGCAGGGAGCGAAGGTTCCATTTGGAAGTTCCCAGTTCGCGCTCAACATTTTCATAGGGAATCCATTTGGTGTCGTAGCCGACCCAGGCGAAAATGCCCTTCGAGAAACGCTGCACTTCAGAGAGGCGCAGAATGGAGTTCACCATGCGACGGGTCATGATGCGATAGTCCACGGCACCGTATTCCAGTTTCACATCGCTCATACGGTTGCTGAGCTTGTAGAAGCGGCGGGACAGGAAACTGCGGATCTTCGATTCGCCTTTGCGGTTGGTTCGTTTAGCAGCGACACAGTCGTGGCCTTCCTCGATGCCCGCGATAAAATCCGGGAACATCGAAGGCGGGTGCTGCAGATCCGCATCCATCACGATGACATAATCGCCGGTCGAATTCGAAAGGCCGGCATACATAGCGGCTTCCTTTCCGAAGTTGCGGGAAAAACTGATGTAGCGCACTTCGGGATGGGCCTGGGCGAGTTCACGCATGATGCAGACCGTCCGGTCGCGGCTTCCGTCATCCACCAGGATGAAACGAAAATCGTAGCCTTCGATCTTATCGCACCAGGAACGTGTGACCTCGTAAAAGTTATTCAGTACCTCTTCTTCATTGTAACAGGGTACTACGATATCGATGGTTTTCATAATCTCTCCATATAGCAACTTTTACACGTGGCGCCTGTTAATAACGTCACTTATCTATTCTATAATATTACAAGGAAAAAGTAAACCCAAAACCGCGGTTTTTTGTGTCCGGAATCGTAAAAACCGACAGTTTTCGGGGGGAATGCTTCCCGAAACGGGCGGAAAGGGGGACATTTTCCGCAGGCTCCTGTAAGAAAAACGTAAGGAAAGTTCACAGGAATTTCACACAATACACCTTGCTTTTTTACCGCTTAGAGGGTAAAATCATTTCAGGAACGAAGAAAAGGAGGTAATTCCTACCCTTGGATATCAATAACAATTCCGATAATAATCGTAATGACCGGAATAATAACAATAACGGGAGAAATCAGGGACCGAAAGGTTCCCAGACACTGATCTGTTTTATTCTCGCAACCATCGTTGTTATCTTGATCGTAACGATGCTGAATAACTACGTTGAAAACGCGCGAAATAAGAAGATCGACTACAATGAATTCACCGCGATGATCGAAAAAGGTCAGATCGAGCGGGTGGATCTGAAGACGAATAAGATCGTTATCACACCGAAGGAAGGTGTGCGTCTTACACCGGAAGATAATCTGGTCCAGACCTATTTCACAGGCTATGTTGGCGATGATAATCTTGTCGAGCGCCTGGAAAAGGCCGGCATCGAGTTCGAAGGCGAGATCCCGAGCACCAGTTCGGGCATCATGGACTTTCTGCTCTTTGTGGTCCTGCCCATCGTATTTGTCTGGATCTTCTTCATGTTCATGATGCGCCGGATCGGCAGCGGCGGCGCCGGCGGCGTCGGCAAGAGCACCGCGAAGGTCTACATCCAGAAGAAGACCGGTGTTACATTTAAGGATGTTGCAGGTCAGGACGAAGCGAAAGAGTCCCTGACCGAGATCGTCGATTTCCTGCATCGGCCGCAGCGCTACCAGCGCATCGGCGCGAAACTTCCGAAGGGCGCCATCCTGGTGGGACCGCCCGGAACCGGTAAGACCCTCCTGGCGAAGGCCGTAGCCGGTGAAGCTCAGGTGCCGTTCTTTTCATTGTCCGGATCCGATTTCGTCGAGCTCTACGTCGGCGTGGGCGCATCCCGTGTGCGTGACCTGTTTAAGCAGGCCCAGGCCAATGCGCCGTGTATCATCTTCATCGATGAGATCGA
>DBXX01000111.1:1691-3376 GCA_002309675.1 Lachnospiraceae bacterium UBA1201 | reverse complement strand
CTGGCGTATAAATACGGGAACCAGCAGATCGAACAGGAGCACTTTTTGCTGGCTTTGCTGCAGCAGGAAGACAGCCTGATCGCGAAACTTCTGGAGAAGATGGCGATCGATCCGAAGCTCTTGCAGCAGCGCGTTGAGGAGATCATTGAGAAGAAGGTAAAGGTATCCGGAGATGTTCAGGTGTATTTTTCCGGCCCGCTAAATAAAGTTATCATCAGCGCGGAGGACGAAGCGAAACTGATGGGCGACGAATACACATCCGTCGAACATCTGTTTTTGGCGCTCATCAAATACAGCGCCGGCGACACGAAGACACTGTTCCGTGATTTCGGCGTGAACCGCGAGGGCTTTTTGATGGCGCTGAAGTCCGTGCGCGGTAACCAGCGTGTGACCTCCGATAATCCGGAGGCGACCTACGAGTCCCTGGAGAAATACGGTACCGAACTGGTCGAAAAAGCCAGAGCGCAGAAGATGGATCCGGTCATCGGCCGTGATGAAGAGATCCGTCGTATCGTGCGTATCCTGTCCCGTAAGGCGAAAAACAATCCGTGTCTGATCGGTGAGCCCGGCGTTGGTAAAACGGCGGTCATCGAAGGCCTGGCGCAGCGTATCGTACGCGGTGACGTTCCGCAGGCACTGAAGGATAAGAAGATCTTTTCCCTCGATATGGGCGCGCTGGTAGCCGGCGCGAAGTACCGTGGTGAGTTCGAGGAGAGACTGAAGTCCGTTCTCGAAGAAGTTAAGAACAGTGAAGGACAGATCATTCTGTTTATCGATGAGCTGCACCTGATCGTCGGCGCAGGTAAGACCGATGGCGCTATGGATGCTAGCAATATGCTGAAGCCCATGCTAGCGCGTGGCGAACTTCGTTGTATCGGTGCTACGACTCTGGATGAGTACCGTCAGTACATCGAAAAGGATCCGGCACTGGAGCGTCGTTTCCAGCCCGTTCTGGTTGATGAGCCTTCGGTCGAGGATACCATCTCCATCCTGCGTGGCCTGAAAGAGCGCTATGAAGTATTCCACGGCGTAAAGATCACCGACGGTGCCCTCGTAGCAGCAGCTACATTGTCCAATCGTTACATTTCCGACCGTTTCCTGCCGGATAAGGCGATCGACCTCGTGGACGAAGCCTGTGCCATGGTTAAGACGGAACTCGACTCCATGCCGGCAGACCTCGATGAGATCTCCCGTAAAGTTATGCAGATGGAGATCGAAGAGGCTGCGCTGAAGAAAGAGACCGATAAACTGTCCCGTGAGCGTCTGGCGGAACTGTCCGAAGAACTCGCGAAAAAGCGTGAAGAACTCAACAGCCAGATGACGAAGTGGGAAGAGGAGAAGAAACAGCTCGAATCCATTTCCGTCATCCGTGAAGAGATCGATGATATCAATAAGCAGATTCAGGCAGCCATGCAGGAATACAACCTGGAGAAGGCAGCCGAACTGCAGTATGGCAAACTGCCCGATGCACAGAAGCGTCTGGCGGCGGCCGAAGAAGCACAGCAGAAGCATGATTATTCACTGGTACACGAAGCCGTGACCGAGGAAGAGATCGGCATCATCGTGTCCCGATGGACCAACATTCCGGTCACGAAGCTCAACGAGAGTGAGCGAAATAAGACCCTGCACCTGGACGAAGAACTTCATAAGAGAGTCATTGGCCAGGACGATGCGGTCACGAAGGT
>DBXX01000111.1:1309-1614 GCA_002309675.1 Lachnospiraceae bacterium UBA1201 | reverse complement strand
AAGACCGAGCTGGCGAAGGCTCTGGCGCAAAACCTCTTTGACGACGAGAACAATATGGTGCGTCTGGACATGACCGAATACATGGAGAAACACTCCGTGTCTCGTCTGATCGGTGCGCCGCCCGGATATGTCGGATATGAGGAGGGCGGTCAGCTGACCGAAGCCGTCCGCAGAAAGCCATACTCAGTTATCCTCTTTGATGAGGTCGAGAAGGCTCACGCCGACGTTTTCAATATCCTCCTGCAAATTCTCGACGATGGTCGTGTGACCGACTCTCAGGGCCGTACCGTCGATTTTAAGAACAC
>DBXX01000111.1:0-1259 GCA_002309675.1 Lachnospiraceae bacterium UBA1201 | reverse complement strand
GGCGTGATCAGCGAGGAAGCGAAGGAAATGGTCTACAACGATCTACGTGAGCACTTCCGTCCGGAGTTCTTAAACCGTCTGGATGAGACGATCCTGTTTAAGCCGCTTACGAAGGAAAACATCACGGGCATCATGGATCTGATGCTGAAATCGGTCAATAAACGTCTGGTGGAGAAGCAGCTCGTGATCAAACTGACTCCGGAAGCGAAGCAGTACGTTATCGACGAGGGTTACGATCCTGCTTACGGCGCTCGTCCGCTGAAGCGTTTCCTGCAGAAGCACGTTGAGACATTGGCCGCGAAGCTGATCCTGGAAGGTTCCCTGTCCATGGGCGATTCGATCCTGATCGATCTGGATCCGAAGACGGAGCAGCTGACAGCAAAGGCAGTTCCTGCCGAGCCGGAAGATGCTTCCGAAAAAACAAACGCACAAAACGAAGAAACCAAGGAAGATTGATCCCCGCGTTTCTGAAAAATATGCTATAATTAAGACGGTACGACCCGAAAGCGTTTTTTGCGTGAACAGCCGTGCCGTCTTATGATTTTTTTAAACAAGGAGTATACCATGCAGCAGTTTCAATTGCCTTACCACCTGATCGTGGAGGAAGGAGTTTTCTCTCGCCTGGATCAGGTGATGAAAGATTGCATTCCGGATATAAAGAAGCGTAAAGCGATCCTGGTCACCGATGCGAACCTGAAGGATATTTTTGCAAATGTGATCCGTGATATTCAGGGCGACCTGAAACATTGTGAGGTCTATCTGGTGTCGGACGGTTCGTTTGACACCGCGGTCGCTCTGGCGAAGCACATTTGCGTGGAGGATATAAACCTGGTCATCGGTCTGGGAGGCGGTTCCGTTCTGGATCTGGCGAAATACGCTGCTTTCGTTTCCAAACGCCTGTTTTTATGCCTGCCTACGACCTTGAGCAACGACGGCATCGCTTCGCCGCATGCAGTTCTGGGGACCGAAGGCAGAGCACGTAAGACCTTTGGCTGCGGCATTCCGGCGGCTGTCATTGTGGATGCCAATGTGATCCTGACCGCGCCGAAGCATCAGCTGCTGTCCGGTATCGGCGACACCGTCAGCAAATATACGGCGTTGAACGACTGGAAGTTGGCTGCGCAGAAGAACCAAAGCACGATGGAAGACTTCGCCTATATGATGTCGAAGATGGCATTCAACTCCATCTGCTACAACGAGAATAAAGAGATCTACAGTAAGGATTTCATCAAGATGCTGACACATGCGCTGGTCATGGG
>DBXX01000002.1:19838-21129 GCA_002309675.1 Lachnospiraceae bacterium UBA1201 | reverse complement strand
CTGGTGCGGTTCGCTCCCGGATAGATCTGCAGGTGGCGGGCAATGCAGATAAAGCGTGTATAATTGCCCCCGTGATCCTGCACGGATTTCTCCAGACACTCGAGGTGGTAGAGCTGCTCGCAGGCCCGCGTGCACAGGCACGCCACACCAGGCTCTTCCGACTCCTGCACCATCCGCGCCGCCACGGCCGTGTTTTCGACCGCCGTGATCTTCACACCCGGGAAGCCCTTCAGGTACTCTGCACACTGCATCAGCGCCTGCTCGTGGGAGAAGATCTCGCGGATCTCTTCCTTCTTCGTTCCCGGCTTCACCATCAGGTTGTGGTCCACCTTCACGCGCACGCTGCGAACGATGTAAAAGCGGTACTTCATCATGAGGTCGTAGACCGCATTGACCTGGCCGGCCGTGGAGTTTTCGATGGGCAGCACGCCGTATTCGCACAGACCCTTATCAATGGCGGAAAAAACGCCCTCAAAGGTCTTGAAAAACATTTCATACGGGCTGCCGAAGAGCTTCTCCGCCGCGATCTGTGAGTTCGCGCCCGCAACACCCTGGCAGGCCACCGAGGCCTTCTTGGGAAATGCGACCGGCTCCGCCGCGATCGCCGCCTTGATCTTATCTTCCAGCGTCTTGTATTTCACGACCTTCCCGCCTTCGGCTGCCAGTTTTTCCTGCAGCCGCCCACGCTCCAGGATCAGGCGGTCGATCTCACTGTCGAGTTTCAGTAAATCTTCTTTAATGGTCTTTTCGTTCTCCATGCTTTCTCCCCAATCGGTAGTAAACTCCCTCAAAACTCCCTTGCGGTTCCATGAAAAAAACCGGCGTTTGCTGTCTGCAAACACCGGTTTCTCTATCCTACAAGGTTCGTATTCTGAGGTAGATGTTTAAGCACAGCAAAAGGATCAGGTCTTATCGGTAAAGCCCTGAAAGTAGTAGTAATATGCATAAAACTTTGTATTCGTTAATTGTAACATATTACGCGGTCCTTTCGCAAGTGTCGTCTTTCTGCTCACCCGGATCATCCGGATGTCCGGTGAATGTTTTCCGCTTTACACTTTTACAGTTTAAAGTGTTGCACCACCGATGAAAGTACTATAACACTTTCATTTACCTCTGTCAATACTTTTTTTCAATTTTTTTATCTCTGAACTCTGCCCGAGCCGTCGCCGCCCGCGAGTTTCTTTACTTCATCTACGCTGACCATGTTGTAGTCGCCTTCGATGCTGTGCTTTAAGCAGCTCGCCGCTACGGCAAATTCGATGGTGCTGCGGGAGTCATAGCCATTCAGGCA
>DBXX01000002.1:0-19632 GCA_002309675.1 Lachnospiraceae bacterium UBA1201 | reverse complement strand
GTATTCGTCGAACGAATGCCGAATACATCGCCCGCGTCCTCTTCGTTCGCGATGCAGACATCGACATACTGACACAGACGGCCCATAACCTCGCCGGCCTTCTCTTTCGTCCACAGCTTCGCACGGTAGTTCAGGTCGCAGCTGATGGTGATGCCGCGGCTCTTCGCTGCGCGGCAGGCTGCCTCGCAGATCTCGGCAACGTTGTCACCGAGCGCAGGGGTAATGCCCGTAAAGTGGAACCAGTCCACACCCTCAAAGATCGCATCCCAGTCGAAATCGGAAAGCTCAGCCTTCGCGATCGCGGAACCTGCACGGTCGTAGATGACCTTCGACGGACGCTGGCTCGCGCCCTTCTCCAGGAAGTAGATGCCGACACGGTCGCCGCCGCGTACGATCTTCGATGTATCTACACCGTATTTACGAAGCGAATTCACAGCCGCCTGGCCGATCTCATGCTTCGGCAGCTTCGTAACAAAAGCAGCGTCTACGCCATAGTTAGCGAGGGATACGGCAACATTGGCCTCACCGCCACCGAAGGTAGCGCCCAAAGTATCCGCCTGCACGAAGCGGTAGTAACCCTCCGGTGCCAGACGCAACATCAATTCACCAAATGTAACAACTTTCATGATTTAAGCCTCCTGCAATAAATGTATCGCAAATCCACCAAAGGATTCTTTCAAATAGATCACCTTCATACGGCCGGTCTTCTCGTCCTTCTTCACGCTGTCGTAGTCGAACTCGATGCCCTGCTTCTCCAAATGGTATACCGCACGGTCCACGCTCTTCGTGGAGATGGCGATGTGGCCCTTCTCGCCGCGACCGTTGCTCTTCATAACTTCTACGCCCTTGCCGGCCATGATGGAGGAATTGCCCACCTTTACGCCGAAACCGAAGGCAGCGCCAAAGAGGTTCGCGATCGCGAGGGCAGATGCTTCGTTCTCCGCATTGATGCCGACGTGAACGACTTTAAAATCCAACATGGTTCTTACTGCTTCGCGGGTCTTCTCGCGGATCGTGTCGAAATCGCGGGCTGCCAGCAGGTCTTTGCTGACCATCCAGCTACCTCCGCAGGCTACGATCTTGGGAAATGCGAGATAGTCGTTCAGGTTCGCCGCATTGATGCCGCCGGTCGGCATGAAGCGTACCTTTGTATACGGAGCGCTCATGGCTTTGATCATAGGAAGGCCGCCCGCTGCTTCCGCAGGGAAGAACTTCACCACATCAAGGCCGAAGGAAAGCGCCGTCTCGATGTCGCTCGGGCTCGAACAGCCGGGAACGATCGGGATATTCTTTTCCACACAATAAGAGACCACGGTCGGGTTCAGACCGGGGCTTACGATAAATTTTGCGCCTGCTGCTACGGCTGCGTCCACCTGGGCGGGCGTCAGAACCGTGCCGGCTCCTACACACATATCGGGAAATGTTTGGGACAGGATGCGGATCGCGTCCGCAGCTGCAGCCGTACGGAATGTCACTTCAGCACAGTTTAAACCACCCTCGCGAAGTGCGCGGCCCAGCGGTTCGGCATCTTCTGCGTGATCCAGAGCGATCACCGGCACGATACCGATTTTTGAGATCTCATCAATGATATTCATTTTTTGTACCTTCTGCTTACAATGATCTTGAAACGTTCTCGTTCCAATCACACTCATTATAACAATGTCAAACAAAAAATGCAACCCACAATTCAATTCTCTCTTGCGTCGGTCCGGAAAATATTGTATACTGATTTCAGACAGATGCTGCGAGCCATCGGCATCCGGATTCGAAAAACTGTATAACAGGAGGGCGGCATCGCTAGCAGAAGGAAGATGCCGAGTATCAGCATGAGATCATTTATGGATTCTGACTTTCTTTTATCTACGGAAACCGCGAAGGTTTTGTACCACAACTACGCATCCACGGTTCCCATCATCGACTATCATTGTCACATTCTCCCTGAAGAAATCGCACATGACCGCAGATTTGAAAACATCACTCAGGTATGGCTGGGCGGTGATCACTATAAGTGGCGTTTTATGCGTTCCTGCGGTGTTGAAGAGCGCCTGATCACCGGCGACGCTTCCGATCATGATAAATTCATCGCGTGGGCCACGGTGCTGGGCCGCGCCATCGGCAACCCTCTGTATCACTGGAGCCATCTGGAGCTGCAGCGCTATTTTGATTTTTATAAGCCGCTCAGCGCAGCTACTGCCGAGGAAGCATGGGAGCATTGTAATAAGATCCTGAATGATCCATCCATGTCTGCCCGCAATATCATCAAAAAGTCGAATGTCGACGTGATCTGCACGACGGATGACCCGGTGGATGACCTGCATTTCCATGAGCAGATCGCGGCAGATCCCACGTTCGATGTCACGGTCCTGCCGGCATGGCGTCCGGACCTGGCGATGTACATCGAGAAGCCGGATTATGTGGCATACATTGACCGCCTCTCTGAGGTCTCCGGTGTTACGATCGATTCCTTCGCTTCGCTGATCGCGGCTCTGAAGATCCGCATGGAGTATTTCGCCGCACGCGGTTGCAAGGTCAGCGACCACGGCATGGCATATGTATATTATGAGCCCGCGCCTTCCGGCGTAATCGAGAGCATTTTTGCAAAGCGTTTAAAGCGCATGCCGCTTTCGCAGCACGAGGAAGCGCAGTTTAAGACCGCGTTTATGTTGGAGATGGGCCGTTGTTATCATCGTCTGGGCTGGGCTATGCAGCTGCACTTCGGCGTAAAGCGCGACAACAACACCCGCATGTTTAATGCCATCGGCGCGAACACCGGTTTCGACTGTACCGATAACTGCTCCAGCGCAGCACAGCTCGCGGATTTCCTGAATGCGCTCGATGCTACGAACGAGCTTCCGAAGACCATCCTCTACAGTTTGAACCCGACCGATAATCTCTTCATCGGAACCATCATCGGTTGCTTTCAGGAGGGTCCCACCGTCGGAAAGATCCAGCAAGGCAGCGCCTGGTGGTTCAACGATCATAAGAACGGCATGCGCGAGCAGATGCTTTCGCTGGCCTCCCAGGGAAACCTCTCCGGCTTCCTGGGTATGCTGACCGACTCCCGCAGTTTCCTCTCCTACACCCGTCATGAGTACTTCCGCCGCATCCTCTGCGACCTCATCGGTACCCTCGTGGAAAATGGTGAATTCCCTGCCGACACGGAGCTTCTCGGAAGCATCGTGAAGGACATTTCCTATTACAATGCAAAACGTTACTTCGGCTTCTGATAACCGAATACATGTATAGAAACGGGGCTGCCCAAAGGCAGCCCCGTTATTTAATTATTCTCTTCAAATTCACGTTTGTAATATGCTTCAAGTTTCGGCCGGGCGGCTACGTAAAACGGTTCGAGTTTTTTGTCGAACTGGGTCCCCATGCCTTCCATGATGATGCGGTCGGCGTCTTCGAAACTCATGCCGTCCTTATAATATCGTTTGCTCACGAGAGCGTCGTATACGTCGGCAATGGCCATGATGCGGGCCTCGAGAGGGATATCCTCACCCTTCAGGCCTTCGGGATAACCGGTGCCGTCCATATGCTCATGGTGATAGTGAGCGACATTTTCCGCGATCGCCGCGAACTCGGGATCTCCGAGATCCGCCAGAAGCTCATGCAAGATCTTCGCTCCCGCGGCGGAATGCTCGCGCATCTTAGCGAGTTCCTCCGGCGTAAAGTTGCCGGGCTTACGCAGGATCGCATCGTCGATCGTGATCTTACCGATATCATGCATGGGCGCCGCCTTTATCATATCGCGGGCGAACTCATAGGTCAGGTTCAGGGTCGGATCCTTACGCATCTCCCCGATCAGCAGACGAACGCCCTGACTGGTGCGCTTGATGTGGCCGCCCGTCGAACTGTCGCGACCTTCGACCATTTCCGCCATGCCCAGGACGAATTTATCATGCATCTCGACCAGGTGGCGGGTCTTCTTTTCGACCTCTTCTTCCAGTGTATTATTGTAATCTTCGATCAATCGCAGATATTGCTGTTCGCGTGTTTCGTCCGTGATAGAGAAGTTGTAGCCTCGGCAGGTACGTCCTTCCACGATCTCGTCTGCACGGAAGCGGAAAATGTGATCCTCATGGTCGTACATGTGTTCGACGACCTCCGCCGAACGTTCGACCTCATCCATCCAGTCATCGAGCACCTTCGCAATCTCCGCCCTCTTATCGGCGTCCCGGCTGACATAGTTATTCGTCATGTGAAGCGGTTCGTCGATGATGGAACCGTCGAGTTCCGGAAAGAACCGGATCGCAGTTTTATTGCACCCCAGAAAACGCCGTTTACGGTCGAAGGAAATGACTGCGACATCCCCGCGCTTCAACGACACATCGATGACCGTGTCGTTCACGTCATAGAGCACGAGCCGGTCTGCGATGATCAGGAAAACGACTTGCCCGAAAACATAGCCGAGCGGCATCAGTTCGACGCCGAGAGACGCCCGTCTGTCCAGATAATAGGACACCATGCAGATCATCACCATCGCAAACAACATCAGCGTCGTTTTCCGCGATACTTCCGTTCTGCGATGATAACCCCGATAGATGCCGGTCATACTGAGCACCATCAGAAAAACGATCCAGAGGCCGAACAACGTGTGTCCGAAACCATATTCCTTTTGAAGGACCGGCCGCCCGTTTTCCAGTACGAAGGTAACCGTCTTATAATACATCGGAAAATGTCCGATCGACAGCACCAGCAGGTAGAACAGGATCGCACCCACCAAAAGAAGCGACCGGAACAGCTTCGTCAGGCGGAATTTGCACAGCATAACGATGCTCAGCACCATTGCCAGCGTACAAAAGCAGCCGCCCGCATATGCCAGTTTCAGGCCGATCAGGGCTTCCTCTTTCGTTTCTGCCCATGACTGCTGAAGGTAGCCGAAACAAGCTACCGGAATGATGCAAAACAGGATGGTAAAATACACACTGTACCTTCGGTTCCACTTAAAAATGTAGCAAAATGTAAGGAGGACCGAGAGGATAAATAAAGTCAGATAGAATTGCATAAACGTAAACCTTTTGCACTAAGGCAAGGGGGACCAGGTTAATCTCTATCGTTTAGCGGCCGTAGGCTTCGTAGATCACGTTCCAGAGGGATGCGCTTTCCAAGCCCAGTTTCCAGCAGGCGATGCCCGCCAACTGCTGGCTCTTCATGATCGAAATACGAGGTTCCATGGACTTCGCATCTTCGATCCATAATTTGTAATAGCAGCCTTCGCTGGAGTATTCCACGTAATTCTGCTTCTCGCCTTCCAGCCATTTCGGTGTCAGGTTATTCTCCACCAAAATGCTATTCACGGCTTCCGCGCCGAGAGCGGAACTGCTCAGAGCATAAGGTCCGATTCCCAGCGAATAATCCTCGATGATCTTCGCACTCGAAGAAGCCTGATCCTTCGGCGTCATCTTCCATAGACGCGTGTAGAACGGCACAGCATTGATGACCTTCGATGCCGGGACCTCCTTCAGCGTATTCAGAATGCCGTTCGTCACGAAGGAAATGGAGGCTGTCGAGCCGGGATCACTGCCGCCGTAATGCTCATCATAGCCCATGATGATCAGGTAATCGACGCACTCTGCCTGGCGGTCGCGATGGTAAAACTCGTTGTAGGACATGGGGACATAGTTGTCAACGGAAAGCGTAAGCCCCGCCTTATCACACTCGATGGACAGCTCGCGAAGGAACTGGATGAAGTGGATGCCGCAGGCCTTACTGAGGCCGCCGAGGCCCGTGCTGTTGGACTCAAAATCGACATTGATGCCGTCCAGGCCGGTCCGCTTCGCCTCTGCCATCAGCGATGCGATCAGGGTCGCACGCGCATTGTGGTCGGAAAGCACTTTCAGATTATCGACCTGCTTGTTGAAATTATCAACCAGGCCCCAAACTTTGATTCCGCGTTCGTGCGCCGCCTCGACGTAGGACGGGTCTCCGAAACTCGTGATCGCTCCGTTTTCCGCGGCCAATGAAAACCAGGTCGGGGATACTACATTGACCCCGGGGGTCTTCTCGATCGCTTTTTCAAAACGCTCCGTCTGTGTCTTTGCACTGCCTTCGAAAATCTGGTGCCAGATCATGCAGACCGGTTCACCGATCCCGTGCCCGTTATAGGCCGGCGCTTTCTTTCCGGTAAGCGCCACCGCTTCACCTGCTGTGTCCAGTGCATTCTTCTTCACAAATCCGGTATAACCTTTTTCAGTAAATATCTCGGTAAATCCACCCTGCTCGCCGAGTACATAAACGGTCTCGCCGACGGTCAGATCCTCCAGGATCGAACCTTTATTATTTGCATCGTCCCGCAGGGCCGAGTTCTTCTTCACAGTCGTTTTCTTATAATTCGCCTTCGTGTCGGTGCGGATCCAAAGCCGCTCCGGGTCCGAAAGGAGGTCGATCTCCACCGGCGACCACTCGCGCACGATCTCGATGTCGGCGTATACCGCGCCGTCCACGGATAAAAAGCTGGCATCGCCCGCTTCCTGCGCCGTCAGCCTGCCCTCTCCCGACTTCTTCGCTTCCACGATGGGCTTCGACAGAATCTGCGTCGGAGTCGCGTAGAGAACTTCCTGCAGCGAAGTGTCATGATAGTAATGCGAGTCCACATCCGCCAACATATTAATCGGGATGTAGATGCTCTTCTCGGTGCGATAGCCGCGCTGTTCGGCCAATGTCGTATTCAGGATCACAGGGATCCCCTTCGCCGTTTTGAAATAGTCTTCCGGCTCGATACGCTTCTTACTCGGTCCGAACATTTCGGCTACCAGGAACAGGAGCGCGCCGATCAAAAGCACGCCGACGACCGCCGCAATGATGATCACCTTTTTAGGGACCGTCGTCTGCGGCGGAATGGTCGAACTACTCATTTGTTCCCGCTCTATATCGCTTTCAGCCTCCGAAACGACCGACTCGGTGTCGATTCCGGAGGGCTCTTCTGTCTGTTTTGATTGATCGATTTCGTCGCGGTTTTGCGGATCCGTCTGCATGGGCATCCTTCCACCTCCGAATAGTGATGATTATACTCTATTATCATTATAACGAAACCAAGACGAAATGTAAATGCTATTCCCGCAGGATATCCCTCCACTTATAGACCGATCGGATGTGGTATGTATTTGCTCGGCACGATCGCCCTACCCTTCCCATAATCCTACCACTTCGGGTTCTTCACATAGTCAAAATGAACCTCCTTCAGTGTTCCGTTTTGTTCACTCATGATATAGTCGCGCATGATACCGTATGTCCCCTTCGACTCACATACGCAATGCGCCCTCGCGATCGCCTCCGGATAAGAGGTTCTCCCGTTCAGCTCCAGGACGATCCCCCTCGCCTGTAACTCCTTTAACTCGGTCAATATCTCTCGATAAGCCATACTTTTTTCTCCCCTGGTAAGTATTTTGCACATCGATCCTTCCTTTTCTGAGCTCCCTTCCTTATTCTCCTTTTCCATAATCTCCCTTCCGTGTCTTTGCGGCTGGACGGACGGTACTGATGCATGAACGTGATATATTATTCATCCGCCAGCCCGCAAGACCACGCTTCGGCAGCACGACTTCCCCCGTCAGACATTCCTTAAGCCTGCGCCGAATCCTACCGATACAGTCTCCCTTCATTCTCCAAATGCATCTGCGAACGCAAAACCATCGAATACACATCCGAAGCAAAGGTCTCCACATCACTCGAAGCATAATACGGATCCGAGATATACGGCACCCGCAGGCTCCGTTTCACCTCCGCTTCCGCCAGATTGGAAACAAATCCGCGAAACATCTTCCCGTCACCGAAATTAAACAGGAAAATAGCGCTGTCCGGAAGCATCGAGGCGGCCGCGCGATAGGCGCTCCTCTGCCACGTCTGCATCCCGGCCAACAAGATCTGGCAGTCTGTCTGCCCGCACATCCTGCGTACCCCGTCCGGCGAAGCTACGCCGTAATCCGTCACATGCAGGTTACATTCGCCCCTGTTTCCTGCGATGCGCCCGTCATTCGTTTTCCGCCGGAATGCTTCATTTAAGGTCAATGCCACATGGGTCACTCCGATCCCCGCACTCACGCCGCAGATACCGACGTTCAAGGTTCGCGGATCCCGCGTCACCGTTTCAAACCGGGGATGCTTTAACCCATCTCCCTGGATCCGGCTCAGGACCCGGTCCAACCGACGGTTCAGTGTCTTCGCATCAAAGCAGCGCAAAAGCGGCGTCGGATATAACAGGCGGCAAATGATCTCCGCCAGCATCTCGCCAGCCTCGCGGTCACAAACCCTGCGGCAGATCCCCTCAAAGCATGTCCCGAGCGTGATCGGCGAGCTCATGTCCGCCGTCGCTCCCGTCAGCATGTAATACAGCAACATTCCGACCGAGTAAAGGTCGGCGCCTGCATCCAGTCTACCGGGACGATAGATCTCCGGAGCAGCGAAATCCGGTGTTCCGAAGCGCTCCGTAGCCCCAGCCGTCGCGGAGAGCGGGTGGGAACTGCCGAAATCCACGAGAAACAGCCGACCATACTCGTTGACGAGAATATTCTGCGGCTGCAGATCCAGGTGCAGGACCGGTTCAGGCAGACCATGCAGGTAGGCAAGCACCTCGCAAAGTTGCATGGCGTAGGAAACCGCCGTCTCCGGTGAGATGCCGTCTCCGACTGCCGATGAAAGCGGGACACCCGGGATAAACGACATGACCAGCCCATATCCGGGCCCGTACGGGCCGCGCCTGCGGATCGGCGACAGGCCGTAAAATACAGGGATGCCGGGATGGTACAGACCGTTCAGTATATGCGCCTCATGTAAGGCCGCCGTCCGATCCTCTTCGGCAAACAGTTTAACCGCGCATAGCACCCGGTCTGTTTTTCTCCGCGCCAAAAGCACGCCGTTTCGTCCTCCGTGACTCATCCTGCGTAATGGCTCATACGCGCTGAAAAAGTCGCTTTCCTCTACCGGCAAATACAAATTCTATCACTCCTTCCTTCTGCTGGAATTCGGGTTGAATAAACCATATCACACAAAGATTTTCAGGTCAAGGAATATTCTAAATGTTTCCAACTTTGAATATTGTTTCTCATAAATACACAATTTATGTACTTCCGGCCACGCATTGTCCACGGAAAATGAGCGGCTGACAGTATAAGAAAATCGTAAGATTTTACCCTTTACTTTTTGGCTCCCATCCACTATAATAGACAAAACAAGGAAGACGCGGCCCTGCCGGTTTTCCATCATTCGCGAAAGGAGGCTGCCGACGTCGACCGTTTCGGGCGACGCGGACTATGGGACTATGAAGTTTATTAAAGAAAACGATAACGGCTTTTCCGTAAGCATCTCAAAAAAAGAACTTCAGACACTCGGCGTCCGGCTCGAGGATCTGCGGTACGGCAATGCTACAACTGCCTCTTTTTTGCGTGAGATCCTGTTCCGCGCACGGGTCGAGCTGGAGTTCGAGCCGGCCGACGAAGGCATGCGCACTGAGATCATCCCGAAAGCGGACGGCGGTGTGGAGCTGATCTATACATTTTCCGATGAATTCGAGGAGACCGATCCCCGCTATGCGACCTTTTCCCCGTTCATCCAGGAACAGGCTTATAAGAATTACTATGATGAAGACGACGAGGAGGCTTTCTACTCACCGAATGACTCCGACAGCGAAGTTCCGTTTGGATCGCTTTCGGATGATGACGGCATCGCCGGCCTGAACGAAGTCTTCAAAAACGAAGACGACTCCGACGAGGATGCCCTAGAAGATAAAACGGACGACATCTCCGCACACGTCATCGAATTCGATTATATGAAGCCGCAAAACGAGGGTGAACCCGATCCCAACCATGCACAGATCGAGGAATTCATGCGCCAGTTAAAAGAGAACGGTGAGGCGACTGCCTCCTTCTCGATCTTCGTGGACGGCGCTGATATCACGAAGGATGCGGACGCATCCCAGTCCTTCGACCACTTCATGAACTACCTGGTGAAGGGATCTTCGGGAAGTGAATTCTTCACCCCGTTTAAAAACCTGATCTCGAAGCTTCGCAACCTGTCCGGAGCGAAGGCAGTCGATCTGAGCACCGGTAAGGATATCACCGATCCGGTCACTGCGGAAGCCGCGGACGGCATGCAGAAGGCCGAACCCCGCGATACCGCGATCCCCGCGACCGCGCAAGAAGGCAAAAAACCGATGCCCGCGGACACGAAGCAGGGACGCGCTTCGCACGGGACACGCACGAAGACCGGAAAGCCCGGTCCTGCTCCCGAGCCTACGCTCACGCAGGATATGTTGTTCGTCTTCCGTTTCAACTCGTTTGACGACGCCTGCCGTGCAGCAGTCTGCGCCGGTCCCTATTCCGGTAAGAATTCGCTGTATAAGTCCTCGGCGCCCGAGAGCGCTTACTATCTCCTGATGCACACGGTCGGTGCGACTGCACATGCAGTAAACTCCACCTGCAGCATCTTCCAGGAATTCGGTAAGATCGTGAGCCGTGAGAATTTCGTATTCGAATCCTACGCGAAAGAGCATTTTGAGTGCCTGATCGCGAACGACGCCATCCTCCACCTCTGTGAGATCGGCGCCTAAACATAGACCCATAAAGAAAGCCGCCCGTGAAGCACATTCACGGGCGGCCTTTTCATGTCCAAAGGATATGGACGGTATTTTATTGCTGGTTTTTATTCGCACTTTCTTTTGATTTCTTCGCTTCTTTCTTCGCTTCCTGAAGTTTCTTCTCCTCCAGCTCTTCCTGAACCTTCAAGCGGTCCAAAAGCATCTCGATAACGGTCTTCTTCAGATAGGCGTCAAAGCCGAGCACGCAGATGTAGGAAAGCACCTGCAGGTAGTCTTTTTCATCCGTCGGAAGTTCCAGATCGCCAAACGCTTCGGTCGAAAGATCGAAGGCATACTCAAAGGTCTCCGAGGAGTTTTTGTGCTGTTGACGGCACATGCGGTAGATCGAATTGTAGATTTCCTCCATGGAAAGGTCTTTCGATTTGCCGCCGAAATACCGGTCGGTCATCGGCTTTAAAAGCGTCTGCGTATCGCTGATCGAAAGAAGGCTCTTCAGATAATATACCAGCGTCAGGATGTACATATGATCGTTGGTATATTTTTTCTTTTCCGGTGAAGGAAAAAGATCATTTTTGGCATAGTTGTTGATCATGGTCTTCGTCAGGATCTTGTCATCTTCATTCCGCTTGGAATTCTTCATATGACTGTCCATAAAGGTCGTGACCTGATCCATATAAAGATCGATCTTCGGGAACATGCCCGGCTTAATAAAGTCGAGCGCTTCGATCCGTTCCTCGATCTCTTGCAGGAATTTGTCCTTTTCCATAAGCACCCCATTCTTTCGCTGACGCGAAAATGTCACACCTAACCCTTCAGGCCCGATCAAGTCTGCTCGTAACCGCAGGCCTTTATCACATCGATGATCGCATCTACACAGGATGTGCAGATCGCATCCGTCGATGCTTCCACCATAACACGGATCAGCGGCTCCGTACCGGACTCACGCACCAGAACGCGTCCATTGTCCCCCAGAGACTCTGCCGCGCACTTCACGGCTTCCTTCACACGGGGATCCTCCTGTGCCGCTTTTTTATCGCTCACACGCAGGTTCTTCAGACACTGCGGATAGATCGTTACCGGCTTCGCGAGTTCCGACAGCCGCATCTTCTTCTCCAGCATGACTTCCATCAGTTTCAAACTGGTCAATATGCCGTCGCCAGTGGTCGCATACTTGGAAAATATAATATGTCCGGACTGTTCCCCGCCGATGCGGTGTCCGTTCTTTTGCATGGACTCATAAACATATTTGTCGCCAACTGCTGTCTTCTCATAACAGATGCCGGCCTCGTCGAATGCTTTATACAGGCCGATATTGCTCATCAGCGTCGTAACGACACAGTTATTATCCAGTTCGCCGCGTTCTTTCATGTAGCGACCGCAGATATACATGATCAGATCTCCGTCGATCACGTTTCCGTTTTCGTCGACCGCAAGGCAGCGGTCAGCATCGCCGTCGTAGGCAAAGCCAACATCGAGGCCTTCCCTCCGGACTAACTCCTGCAATCCTTCGATATGCGTCGATCCCGCATTCTCGTTGATATTCAAGCCGTTTGGCTGTGCATTGATCACGTAAGTCTTTGCGCCAAGCGCGTCAAATACGGCTTTTGCGATGGTCCAGGATGCACCATTGGCACAGTCCAGACCGACCCGCATGTTCTTGAAGGAACGAGTAGCCAGGGAGATCAGGTAACCGACATAGCGGTTTCTTCCTGCCACATAGTCCTCGGTAAATCCGATTCCGTCCTTCGTCGCGAGCGGCAGTTCCGGATAGGAAACGCCGTCCACGGTAAGACATCCGTCGATATAATCCTCGATGAGAGAAAGTATGCTCTCCTCCATCTTCTCACCGCGTCCGTTGATCAGCTTGATGCCGTTGTCATAGAACGGATTATGGCTGGCTGAGATCATCACGCCCGCATCAAAATCCTCTGTCCTTACTACGTAAGAGACCGAAGGAGTGGTCGTAACATGCAGGAGATACGCATCCGCGCCGGAGGCCGTAAGGCCTGCTGCGAGACTGTACTCAAACATATAACTGGACCTGCGGGTGTCCTTACCGATCACGATCTTTACACGCTCGCCGTCTTCTTTTTTCTCGCGCTGATAATACCAGCCTAAGAAACGTCCGACCTTAAATGCATGCTGGACGTTCAGTGTGACATTTGCCTCTCCGCGGAAACCATCGGTTCCGAAATATCTGCCCATAATATCGATTACTGCTTTCCAATTATTCTTTATACTCTCTGTCAATCGATATCGGAAGTGTCGCCGTCTTTTTCACCGGTCTTGATCCACTTCAGATATGCGCTGATAAAGAGATCCAGGCGTCCGTCCAACACCGTCTGTGCGTTTCCGATGGAAGCGCCCGTACGGTGATCCTTCACCATCGTATATGGCTGCAAAACGTAGGAACGGATCTGGCTGCCCCAGGCGTTGTCTTTAACTTCGCCGCGGATGCCTGCTGCCTTATCTGCGTTCTCCTGCTGCTTCAGGATAAAGAGCTTCGCCTTCAGCATCTGCATGGCCTTATCCTTATTCTGGAACTGGGAACGCTCATTCTGGCACTGCACCACGATACCCGTCGGGATATGCGTGATACGAATGGCCGATGATGTCTTATTGATGTGCTGTCCGCCGGCGCCGCTCGAACGATACGTATCGATGCGCAGGTCGTCCATGTTGATCTCAACGTCCACATCTTCTTCGATGTCCGGCATAACGTCGCAGGATACGAAGGAAGTCTGGCGCTTTCCGGCCGCGTTAAACGGGGAAATGCGGACCAGACGATGAACGCCATGCTCGGATTTCAACAATCCGTACGCGTTCTCGCCATTGACCTGGAACGTGACTGACTTGATGCCGGCTTCGTCGCCCTCGAGCATATCGAGAACTTCCACGGTGAAATGATGGCGATCCGCGAACTTGTTGTACATACGGTACAGCATGCCCGCCCAGTCGCAGCTCTCGGTACCGCCGGCTCCGGCATTAAGACGGATAATGGCGTTACACGAGTCATACTCGTCGTTCAGAAGTGTCTGCATGCGAAGTTCTTCCAGATCCTCGCAGAATGTAGTAAGCATCTGCTCGATCTCCGGAATAAGCGAAGCATCATTTTCCTCATCCGCCATCTCGATCATCGTCTGGATGTCCTCGTAGGACGTCTCTAAGGTCTTATAATCCTTCACCGTCGTCTCGAGCTGGCGCATTTTCATTGTGATCTCCTGGGAGCGCTTTGCGTCATCCCAGAAGTGCGGGTCCTCCATATAAAGGGACAATTCTGCTATCTGGCGTTCTTTTGCAGCCAGGTCAAAGTGAATCCCTCAATTCGTACAATGGTTTCTCCTGTGCCTGAAGTGTATATTTAAACTGATCCAATTCAACCACAACCATCACCTTCTTTCTTTGTTATAGGTCGTCTTCGCGACCTGAATTTTATGAAGGTCGTAAAGACGACCTATAACTCGAGAAGTTTGGTTTTGATACCGAACCGACAGGTGAGGTATCAAAATAAACTTCGAGCTAACCTTAGTTGTTTCAACCCTTGAAACCGCCCAGGAGCGCGTGGCAGTTCTTATATTTCTTACCGGAACCGCAAGGGCACGGATCGTTCGGGTAGATCTTCTTCTCGGTGCGGCGCTTCGGTGCATTCGCAATGGTATCATCCTTATTGGTTCCTGTCACCTTCGCAACCTGCTCACGCTCGATGTTCTGCTGAACACGCGCGTAGTAAATACGGCGTACCGTATCCTGCTGGATAGACTGTGTCATCGCCTCAAACATGTCGTATGCTGCCATCTTATACTCGATAACGGGGTTCTTCTGGCCGTAAGCCTGCAGACCGATACCCTGCTTCAGCTGATCCATGTCATCGATATGACCCATCCAGTTGACGTCGATCGCCTTCAGCAGGCAAACACGCTCAAACTCGCGGAACTGCTCCACCGGATCGGTGCCGACTGAAACTTCGGAGAAGAGCTTTGCTTCTTTCGCCTCGTACAGTTTAACCGCGATCTCCTTCAGCATGTGAACGAGTTGCTTCTTATCGACATCCTTCGCATCTTCCTTCAGGCTGATCATGCCTACCGGAATGACACTGTTGATGGAATGGGACAATTCTTCCAAATTCCACTCGGTGTAGCTTACGTCATCGGAAATGTGTTCATCGACCGCACGCTCAATGATGTCATTGACCATATTCAGAACGACTTCACGCATGCTCTCGCCGTTGAGGACGCGCATACGCTCAGCGTAGATGATCTCACGCTGCTCGTTCATTACCTCATCGTATTCGAGGAGGTTTTTACGGATACCGTAGTTGTTGCTCTCTATACGCTTCTGCGCACGCTCAATGGCACGTGTCAGCATGCCGTGAACGATCTCATCGTCCTCACCGATCATTTTATTGAACATGTTCATGACACGTTCCGCACCGAAGAGGCGGAGCAGATCGTCTTCCAAAGACAGGAAGAAACGGGACTCACCCGGGTCTCCCTGACGACCGGAACGACCGCGCAACTGGTTATCGATACGGCGGGACTCGTGACGCTCGGTACCGATGACATACAGGCCTCCGGCAGCACGTGACTCATCGTCGAGTTTGATATCGGTACCACGGCCGGCCATGTTGGTCGCGATGGTTACCGCGCCATGCTGACCAGCGTCTGCGATGATCTGTGCTTCCTGCTCATGGTATTTCGCGTTGAGCACGTTATGCTTGATACCCTGCTTCTTAAGCATCATACTGAGTTCTTCGGATGCTTCGATGGTGATGGTGCCGACCAGGACGGGCTGTCCCTTCTCGTGGGCACGCATAACCTCTGCGACTACGGCGCGGAGCTTACCGGCCTTCGTCTTATAAACGCTGTCCTGATGGTCGATACGAGCGACCGGACGGTTCGTGGGAACCTCGACAACGTCCATCGAATAGATGCCGCGGAATTCCTTCTCCTCGGTTACCGCAGTACCGGTCATGCCGGCTTTCTTATCGAACTTGTTGAAGAAGTTCTGGAACGTGATCGTCGCGAGGGTCGCGGACTCACGTTTAACTTTTACATGCTCTTTTGCTTCGATGGCCTGGTGCAGACCGTCATTATAGCGGCGGCCCGGCATGATACGGCCGGTGAAGCTGTCGACGATCAGGATCTGGTCATCGCTGACAACGTAGTCCTGATCCTTAAACATCATGTAGTTCGCACGAAGCGCCTGATTGATATGATGCTGGATATCGATGTTCTCGGGATCGGCGAGGTTGTCGATCTTAAAAAATTCCTCGACCTTACGCGTACCGCGCTCTGTCAGGTTGATCGATTTTTCTTTCTCGTCTACTACGAAATCGCCGGTCTCTTCGGGACGAATGCCGGCCAGCATGTCCATTTTGTTGACCTCGGTCACGGTACCCTTCTCCAGGCGGGTCGCGATGTAGTTCGCCACTTCGTAGAGTTTATTACTCTTACCGCTCTGACCGGAAATAATGAGCGGCGTACGCGCTTCATCGATCAAAATGGAGTCGACCTCATCGATGATGGCATAGTGCAGACCGCGGAGAACGAGTTCCTCCTTATAGTTGCACATGTTATCACGCAGATAGTCGAAACCAAGTTCGTTATTCGTTACGTAAGTGATATCGCAGGCGTAGGCCTTACGACGTTCCTCGCTCGTCATGCTGTTTAAAACGCAGCCGACAGTGAGTCCCAGAGACTCATGAACACGACCCATCCAGTGGGCATCACGGTTTGCGAGGTAATCATTGACCGTTACGACATGTACACCCTTTCCTTCCAGCGCGTTCAAGTATGCGGGCAGAATACAGGTCTGCGTCTTACCTTCACCGGTCTTCATCTCGGCGATACGTCCCTGGTGGATAATGATACCACCGAGGATCTGTACTTCGTAGTGCTCCTGGTTCAGGACACGGCGTGTCGCTTCTCTTGCAACGGCAAATGCTTCACAGAGGATGTCGTCGAGGGTCTCTCCCTTCGCGAGACGATCCTTAAACTCCTGCGTCTTCGCACGCAGCTCCTCGTCGCTTTTTGCCATCATTTCTTCCCGGTAACCCAAGATCTTATTCAGGAGGGGGCGCAGAGCCTTTATCTCGCGCTCACTGTGGGTGCCGAAAATCTTTTTAATCAATCCCATGTTTTGAACTCCTTGTTCAGCGGTCTGCATGCGTCCGGTCTTCGCCGGCAATGCTTCCCTGAACGTTTATATTTTTTCTGCGTCAGGCGCGATCCACGCCAAAACGCAGGATGTTGATCTTCGAATAGATCGGTGTGCTTCTATGCCTCTGTGGCAAGCGAAAATACCGCTGCGTACAATACGGCATATTATCTCAACATACTCTGTTAGTGTACCACGAATCAAGTTTTCTTTCAAGGATTTTTTTCATGTTCCCTCCGATGATTCTGCCGCATTCCAGAGAGCATTCACTTAATTGTCAGTCTGTTTTTTCGTAACGATCTCACGGTTTTTGTGAAACATGCACAAAAATCATCAGACGATTTTGAAGCTCGCCCCTGTGGGCAATTCTTCTGTATTTACAGTTATTCACGAGTTATCCACATTTTTTTGTTCTTAATCCCTTCTACAATCGCGGTTTCTCGTGAATTGCCCCCTGATTTATCCACATGTTCCACATTTTTTTCAAAAAATATGTTTGAAAGCCTCTTTTTCCACCCGATACGACTGTTTTGTCTATTTTTCACTAAAAACCGCCCAAACGCCGTTTTTCCCAAAGTTTAACTTGACATGGGTTCTGCGGCCTATCTTTTGTTAATTCGCCTTGAATTTCGAATTTTTTAGAATATACCGCAAACTTGCGCATAATTGTCACTATAACTTGTCAAAAAAGGCTTGATTATTTTTCGTTCTATGGTATAATGTAAGCAGGAACGAAAGATCGGTTCTTTCCTCCGAGAAACTTACGATCCGGCCCGTCTTATACAGGCTTGGGATCGGGAACAGGAGCACAACATGAAATATATTATTACAGGTCGAGGCATCACCGTTACAGAAGGGCTGAAGGCAGCCGTAATCGAGAAGATCAGCAAGCTTGAGCGTTACTTCCACGCAGACACGGAAGCGCTCATCACACTCAGCGTAGAGAAGGATCGTCAGAAGATCGAGATCACCATTCCGGTGAAGGGATCCATCATCCGCGCAGAGCAAGTCAGCAATGACATGTACGTATCCATCGATCTCGTAGAGGAGACGCTGGAACGCCAGTTAAAGAAATACAAGAGAAAGATCGTAGACCGTCAGCAGTCCGGCGAGGGACTGATCCCCGAACTCTTCGAGGATGACGCAAACGACGATGCAGATGCAGTTAAGATCGTACGTACGAAGCGTTTCGGCATTAAGCCGATGGATCCCGAAGAGGCCTGCATCCAGATGGAGCTTTTGGGCCACAGTTTCTTCGTATTCTGCAACGCAGCGACTGAAGAGGTAAATGTCGTTTACAAGCGTAAGAACGGAACCTACGGACTCATCGAGCCTACATTCGAATAAACTTCAGCGCGTAACGCGCATGGATACAAAACCCGCCGCACAAACCTGTGCGGCGGTATTTTTTTACGTTCCGGCCGAGCTTACTTCAGATGCTCGCGGATCTCTTCGTTCGCGCGGTCGATCTCTTCACGCAGTTCTTTTGCGCTCATGCGCAAAGCACCGCTACCGTAAATGATGATCTGCTCCACCCCGTCAGAAGAGGCTACGGTCACTTCGGCGTTCTTAATGATCTGCTTCGTCACCTGTTCGATGAACTGGTCTGCCGTCTCCGCCTCTTTCGTGTAGACGACGTCAATGCTGCCCCTCCGGCGGATCTCGCCCGGGTTACCTTTGACTTTATAGGCGTCATATACCAGGATGAGATTCATCTTTCGGTAGCCCTGATAGTTGCACAGGATGTCGATCAGGCGCTCGCGGGCGCCGGCGATGTCGCTGCGCACCATCTCACGCAAGTCCTGCCAGTCATGACCGCGCAGGTCGGAATCATTTTCCATGGAAAACAGGATGTTGTAACCGTCCACGAGCAGGTAGCGCTCGCGTTTCTTCGCGGGTTTGTAGGTGTATTCCTTTTCGGGCTTCGTCGAGTCGTAGACCGTGCGCTTTTGTGCGTTCGCAGGCTCTTTTCTGTCGCCGTAAGTCCGGCGGAATATGCTTTCCAGTTCTTTGTCAAGGGCTACGCTGCGGGCGTAGCGCTCAGCGGGGGAAATGTCGGCTTCATCAGCGGCACTGTTACGGGCGCCGGCGGAAACATTGCCCGCAGCGTCATACGTATCCGTTGCTGAAGCGCCCGAGCTCTTACCCTTCGCAAGCAGGCTGCGCGGAACGACCCCCGGGGGATATTCTCTCACATGCACGTAGTTCGGAACGTCCGCCCAGTCCACGACGAAACCCGCGCCATGCGCGCAGAACACGGACGATGCCGGTTCATCGAGGTCTGCCTCGGGCAGGTAAGCCATCCGCTCCAGCACCTCCTCGGTGTTATGACACGGCAAATATCCGGCGGGCTCGCATGTCAGCTCACCGAAGCCGCGCGTGTACAGCATGACCTCCTTGCGGTACTCCCGCATGGTGGAGACCGGACAGGTGCCGCTCAGGCACGCGTACTCCGGCGTATGCTCGCCGGGCTCGAATTTCGAACCCATGCGCTCTAAGTCGGTCATGGCGCGGCCTAGCTGGTCGGCCGGAACCTTCAGTAAGAAGCCGTAGATCGGCTCCAGGAGGACATTGTCCGCGCTCATCAGGCCCTGGCGCACAGCACGGTAAGTCGCCTGGCGGAAGTCGCCGCCCTCTGTGTGCTTCGGGTGCGCCTGCCCCGCGATCAGCGTCAGCCGCGCGTCGGTAAACTCCGCCCCGGTCAGCACGCCGCGGTGGCGTTTTTCGGCCAGATGTGTCAGGATCAGGCGCTGCCAGTTCATCTCCAGTTCGTCCACCGGCACGCGGCTCTCGAACACGAGCCCGCTCCCCGCGGGCAGCGGCTCCATCAGCAGATGGACCTCCGCATAATGCCGCAGCGGTTCGTAGTGGCCGCGCCCGATCACCGGTCCGCGGATAGTTTCTTTATATACGATCGCGCCCGCGTCGAACGACACGTCGAC
>DBXX01000089.1 GCA_002309675.1 Lachnospiraceae bacterium UBA1201 | reverse complement strand
TCCAGGAAACTGGGTACATATCAATGGTCTCGGGGATTGCTTTTTATGCTTGTTTGTCGTTTTCGAGCATATTTTCGATGACTTTCTGGACGTAAGCACCGGCATGTTTGCGGTCTTCCTTTTCCAGTTCGGACAGGAGGATGGGCTCGCCAAAACGGAAGGTGACCTTCGCCCGGCGCATCCACGGCAAATGATTTTCAAAAAGGTTCGCTGTATTTGAGATCGCGACCGGGATGATCGGACAGCCGGACTTTTCGGCGATCTTCAGTGCGCCTTCCTTAAACGGGAGCAGGCCTTCCTCCGGCGTTTTGTTGCGGGTGCCCTCGGGGAAGATCCACATGGAAATACCCTGGTTCTTTACATAGTCGATGCCTTGCAGGATGGTCTTCAGACCCTCTTTGATGTTTTCACGGTCCAGGAAGAGGCAGTAGAGCAGCTTCATCCAATGGCGCAGGAGCGGGACTTTGAGCATTTCCTTCTTAGCTACAAACCCGCAGCGACCTTTTACCAGGCGGTAGCCGATGATGATATCGAAAAAACTCTGGTGGTTCGCTACGTACAGGACCGGCTTGTCGTCGGGGATGTTCTCGCGACCGATGACGGTCTTCTTAGCACCGGCAAAGAAGCAGATCAGACCGAAAGCGCCCTGCACCAGCTTCAGTGCGATCTTATCCTTCAGCGGTTTGTTGAACAGACCGATGAGAAACAGGAAGAACGAAACGATGATGCCCAGTACCAGAAATACGATGGCAACGATCAGACTTAATAATGTGCGCATGATGATGGTGACTCCTTACTTTTTCTTCCGGGAAGAAGCGTTTTCTTTCGCAGTAGTGACTTCAGTCTCTGCCGACTGGGTATCGAGTTCGACTTTCGTGCTTTCGGTATTGGCGCATTCAATGTCCGTACTTTCCACATCGCTCGGATCTGCTTCTTCCGTATAGCGTCCGAACAGCTTCGTCATGGTCTTCAGATAGGCCGCCAGCCCGGAATTAAAATGTTCCCCGCGCACGCGGAAGGTCCAGTTGCCGGAAGGCGTGGATGGCGTGTTCATGCGGCAGTCGCTGCCGAAGCCCAGCAGATCCTGCATCGGATAGATGGCGTACTGCGCGATAGAACTCATGGCGCAGCGGATCATGTCCCAGTGGATGTTGTTTCCGTCAGTATTTAAGTACAGGCGGACACGGTCCTTTAACTTCTCAGGCAGGGACATGTACCAGCCGAGGGTCGTGTCGTTGTCGTGGGTACCGGTGTAGCAGATGCACTGCGTCGTCGTAAAACGGAAGGGCAGGAGATCATTGTCCGCGGGATCGTTGAACGCGAACTGCAGCACCTTCATGCCGGGATACTTCAGTGTATCACGCAGCAGCGTGACCTCCGGGGTAATGATGCCCAGGTCCTCTGCGATGATGGGGAGGTCGTCGCCCAGCTTCTTCGCGATCGCATGGAAGAGCGAGGTGCCGGGACCCGGAAGCCATTCCCCTTGGATCGCGGTCTTCTCGCCGTACGGGATGGCCCAGTAGGACTCAAAACCGCGGAAATGGTCAATGCGGAGCATGTCGAAACGTTCGAGTTGCTTCTGGATGCGCTGAATCCACCAGGCATAGCCGGTCTTCTTGTGGTAATCCCAATTGTAGAGAGGATTGCCCCAGAGCTGGCCGGTCTCGGAAAAATAATCCGGCGGAACACCTGCCACGACCGACGGGTAGCCGTCGGAGGTCAGACAGAAGAGCTCGGGATGCGCCCACATTTCGGCGCTGTCGAGCGAAACGAAGATCGGGATGTCACCGACGATGCGGATGCCGCGGGCATTCGCGTAGGCCTTTACGCGGTCCCACTGGATCGTGAATAAAAACTGCAAAAAGCGGTAATAATCCACCTCGTCCTTATGGGAGCGGAGCAGGGCCGCCTTCTTACGGGCGGTCGGGTTTCGAAGCTCGGTCGTCCAGTCTAAGAAGCAGACGCCGTCCTGCATATCTTTGCAGACCATAAACAGGGCATAGTCGTTCAGCCAGTCCTTCTCGCGTTCGCAAAAGTCTTCGAATTCCGCCTTCAAGGCGGCGTCATTGGTCTCTTTAAAATGCTCATACGCACGATGGAAGATCATGTTTTTGTAGTACAGAACATAACCGTAGTCCACAGCGTCGTCTGAGAAATTCGGAAGCGGCTGCAGGTCCTGCTTCAGCAGAAGACCCTGGGACAGCAATACCTCCGGACTGATAAACAGAGGTTGTCCGGCAAATGCGGAAAAACTCTGGTAGGGGGAGTCGCCGTAGCCGGTCGGACCGAACGGCAACACCTGCCAGATGCTCTGGCCGGACTCCTTCAGAAAATCGATAAAATCATAAGCGCCGGATCCGAAATCACCGATGCCGTATTTGGACGGTAACGATGAGGGATGCAGGAGCACACCCGCGTAACGCGGTAACATAGTTTCAGTAGCCATAGATACTCCATTCTGCCGCCATGCCGAAACATCGGCCGCGGCATTTCGCCATAAACGTCTGCCCGTCAGACCGACGGCAGACCCTAGTAACATAATAAAGGAAAACGCGCCGAAATTCAATTGTTTTTTGACTGGCGAAGGGTTGCATTTTTCACCGATTTCGCATAGAATCAAAGAAGCACCTTTTATGCCCCGCGGGGGGGTGGGTGTGAGAAAGGGTAGTAACTTATGTACGATCGAAAGACGTTATTTCGAACAACAATATCTATGGCCTGGCCGGCCATGCTGGAGTCCTTCTTCGTAGCTTTTGTAGGCATGGTGGACTCTTATATGGTCAGTTCGCTGGGACACGAAGCGGTGGCTTCGGTCGGCCTGACCACACAGCCGAAAATGGTGGGTCTGGCCATGTTCATGGCGATCAATGTTTCCCTGTCCGCGCTGGTCGCCCGTCGAAAAGGCGAAAAACGCAGGCGCGAGGCCAATGAGATCCTGTGCACGTCGCTGCTGCTGATCATCCTTTCGGCTATCGTGATCGGCGCACTGATGACCGTATTTGCTTCGCCGATCATCCATCTGTCCGGATCGGAACCGGAGACACACGAGCATGCGGTTGAATATTTTCGCATCATCATGAGCTGCATGGTTTTCAACTGTGTACAGATGGGCATCAACGCGGCGCAGCGCGGCGCGGGCAATACGCGCATAACGATGCGCACGAATCTGACGTCCAACATCGTAAATGTGTGCGCGAACTACCTTCTGATCAACGGACATTTCGGCTTTCCGGCATTGGGAATCCGCGGCGCGGCGATCGCGACGGTGCTGGGTACTGTCGTAGCCTGCGGGATGAGCATCTTTTCGGTCATGAAGCCCGATGGTTTTGTGAGCATTCCCTACATCCTGAAGGATAAGATTCACGCGACGAAGTCGGCCTTTATATCCATTATCCGCGTCGGCTACAGTGTTTTTTTCGAGCAGCTGCTCATGCGTGTGGGCTTCATGCTCACCTCCATGATGGCGGCGCGGCAGGGTACGAATCCGTTCGCGGCGCATAACGTGTCCATGAACGTCATGGGCCTGTCATTTTCCTTCGGAGATGGACTCCAGGCGACTGCGGTCGCCCTGATCGGACGCAGCCTGGGCCAGAAGGAGCCGGAGCTCGCGAAAGCCTACGGCGGCATGTGTCGGCGCATCGGTTTCGGCATCTCGTTGTTCCTCTCGGCACTGTATTTCTTCGGTGCCCGGATATTCATGCAGATGTTCTTCCCGACGGATCCTGATTTTCCGCAAAACCCGGAGATCGTCGAATATGGCGTTTCTATCTTGCGTGTCCTGATCTTCATCGTGATCTTTCAGGTATCGCAGGTCATCTATATGGGCTGCCTGCGCGGCGCCGGTGATACGGCCTATACCGCCATGGCATCCACCATCTCCGTGTCCATCGTCCGTACCGCATTTGCCTATCTGGGAGCCTATGTTCTCGGGTTCGGTATCGTCGGTATCTGGTTCGGTGTATTAGCAGACCAGATCAGCCGCTTTCTGTTCGGATGGCTCAGGTTCCGCTCGGGAAGGTGGACGAAGATCAAAATCTAGTAGTTTTATGTGTAAATAGGGGAGCCGATCATGAAAGAGAATTTAAAGAAGCCGGCCTTGCGTAAGCAAACCGAGAAAAAGCAACCCGAGAAAATGAAACCGGAGAAAAAGAAGCCAGAGAAAAAGAAGCCGGAGATTAAGAAACCGGAAATAAAGAAACCAGAGATAAAGGTGCCGGAAAAAGCGCCTGTGTTAAGCTGCCCCGTGGAGCGAAAATGCGGCGGTTGCAGTCTGCTCTACATGCCTTACGCCAAACAACTGGCGAAAAAACAGCGCATGGTGGAAGACCTGATCTTAGATTTCTGCCCGGTGGAACCCATTTTGGGCATGAAAGACCCCTTTCACTATCGCAATAAGGTCAATGCGGCTTTCGCATATACGAGGGACCGAAAGATCGTATCAGGCATTTACCAGGAGGGTACGCACCGCGTGGTCCCCGTAGAGTCGTGCCTGATCGAAGATGAAACGGCAGACGCCGTGATCCAAACCATTCGCGGCCTGCTTCCCTCATTTCGGATCAAAACCTATGACGAGGATACCGGCTATGGCTTGCTGCGTCACGTTCAGGTCCGCGTGGGAAAGAAGAGCGGCCAGATCATGGTGGTCCTGGTTTTGGCATCGCCCATCCTGCCTTCGAAAAACAACTTCGTAAAAGCCCTTTTAAAGGCACATCCGCAGATCACCACTATAATTCTCAATGTCAATGATAAAAAGACCACCATGGTCTTAGGAGAGCGAAATATCACGCTTTACGGGCCCGGGTATATTGAAGATCAACTGGGTGACCTCACGTTTCGCATTTCCCCGGGATCCTTCTATCAGGTGAACTCTGCCCAGACGGAGCGCCTGTACGCAACGGCGATCGAATTTGCCGGTCTGACCGGTAAGGAAATCGTTATGGACGCTTATTGTGGCATCGGCACCATCGCCCTGTTTGCCGCTTCCAAAGCCGCACGCGTGATCGGCGTGGAACTGAATGCGGCGGCCGTGGCAGACGCCCGGATCAACGCAAAACGAAATAAGATCCAGAATGCCGATTTTTTTGCGGGCGATGCCGGTGACTTTTGCCGAAAAATGATCGGCACCGTATCCGTTCCCGATGTCGTTTTTATGGATCCGCCCCGCAGCGGCAGCACCGAGGCCTTTATGAAGAGCGTTATCAGCATGGAGCCGAAGTGCATCGTGTACATATCCTGCAATCCCGAAACATTGGCCCGTGACCTGGAATATATGACGAAGCGAGGAAAGTATAAGGTCGTTCGTTGTAAACCCGTGGACATGTTTCCGGCAACAGAGCATGTGGAATGTGTTTCACTTTTACAACGAATGAGCAACACCCGGGAGAGAACGATTACGCTTGATGTCGAGATGAAGGGCGATCTTAGGATCAAGAACGGAACGGAGGTGAATGCAGACGCCACGGAATGATCATGAAAAATGGCAGATGGGAGATTCTGATAAAACTATGACGGCTGTCAAAGCTTTTTTCGTAGATTTTTACGGAACGATCGTGCATGAGGATGGAGAAGTGATCAAAAAGATCACGGATATCATATGTAAAACCGGATCTGTGAAAGACCCTTCGGAAGTAGATGTCTACTGGTGGAAGGATTTTCAGACCATGTTTATGAATTCCTTTGGTGAAACCTTTGAAACGCAGAGGGCTCTGGAGGAAAAATCCTTAGTACATACATTGGAGCGTTTCGGCTCGGATGCCGATGCAAAGGAACTGAGCAATATGATGTTCGCTCACTGGATCCAACCTCCGATATTTGAAGACTCGAAGGAGTTTTTCGAAAAGAGTCCGCTGCCGGTGTACATCGTTTCCAACATTGATACAGCGGATATTATGCAGGCGATCGCTTATCATGATCTGCATCCGGCTGGAGTGTTTACATCCGAGGATGCAAAGAGTTATAAACCGCGGGAAGAACTGTTTGAACTGGCGCTGAAATCCACCGGTCTTATGCCGGACGAAGTGCTTCATATTGGTGATTCCGTCAGCAGTGATGTAAAAGGAGCGACAAAAGTCGGCATTCGCGCGTTGTGGCTGAACCGTTTTGGAAAGAGTATTCCTGAAGGTGTGGAGAGCATCTCCGGGTTGTTAGAAGCATTTGACAGGTATGACAATAGGTAATAGGGAGTATCAGGTTAACGGATGGATGAATAGAGTTCAGTGGGGATAAATTATGGCAGAATCCATATCTGATACAAGGAGAGGATCATGATAAAACCGAAACGATTGAAAAAGGGAGATACGGTCGCGATCGTAAGCCTGTCATGGGGCGGACTGGGTGACGCAGGTCTGATTCACAAATATCACATTGCGAAAGAGCGTCTGGAACGGGATTTCGGATTAAATGTCGTGGCTATGCCGCACGCTCTTAAAGGAAGCGAGTTTGTCTATGCACACCCTGAACTTAGAGCAAAAGACTTAATGGATGCATTCTCGGATGCATCCATTAAGGGTATTTTTTGTGCTATAGGGGGCGATGATTCCGTAAGATTACTGCCATATGTGGATCTTGAGATCATCCGGGACAACCCGAAGATCTTCATGGGGTACTCGGATACTACGGTCACTCATTTTATGATGAATAAAGCCGGAGTGGTTTCCTATTACGGGCCGTCAGTCATGGCGGAATTCGGCGAGTACGTTCAGATGTTTGACTATACGGAAAATGCGGTGAAAGCTCTGCTGTTTGAAGATTCAAACGGGTATGAGATCCCTTCCTGCGAATACTGGTCAGACGATCATGTGCCGTGGTCCGAAGAAAACGCAAACCGGAAAAAGAGCACACGACCGGAGAGGCATCATTATGAGGTGCTGTCGGGAAGCGGAAGCATCAGAGGTAAATTATCCGGCGGATGCCTGGACGTATTCCCGATGATCGTCGGAACTAATATATGGCCTGCGCCTGAGGAATGGCAGGATAAGATACTCTTGGTTGAAACAAGCGAAGAAAAGCCGAGTCCGGATCTGGTCAAGTATTATCTGAGAAACCTGGGAGCGCAGGGAATCCTCAGCCGAATTCGTGGTATCGTCGTCGGAAAACCTCAGGATGAGACGTTCTATGAGGAGTACAAAGAGGTATATCGGACCGTGTTAAATGAGTTTGCCTGTCCGGATTTACCGATCATTTACAACGTAAACATAGGTCACGCCGCTCCGACGGGAATCCTCCCGTTAGGTATTGAATATGAGATCGATCTGGATAAAAAAACGATCCGGTTACTCGAATCGGCGACGGACTAGATAATAACAGGAGAATATAATAGATCAAGGAGATCGTAAAGATGATCAATGCGAACGTAGAATACACATATTTTGCACTGGAGGAAAGACCGGAATTAAAAGATATGGCAGCAGACTGGTTCCATAAAAAGTGGGGCGTGCCGAAGGAAGCCTATCTGGAATGTATGACGGATTACCTGGAAGGAAAGACAAAAAACGGATGGTACCTGTGTATGCTCGGTGACCAGATCGTGGGTGGCCTGGGAGTCATAGAAAATGATTTCCACGACCGAAAGGATCTGCGCCCCAATGTGTGCGCGGTATATACGGAGGAGGCGCACCGCGGCCAGGGCATAGCCGGGAAGCTTCTGGATCTCGTGGTCAGTGACATGAAAAAGAAGGGAGTATCCCCGCTTTATCTGGTGACCGATCACACCGGCTTTTACGAACGTTACGGATGGGAGTTTTTCTGCATGGCACAGGGAGACGACGAGCCGGAGCAGACGCGATTGTACATCCACAGATAACGGCAGGCAGCACAGAGGGATACAGAAACGATATGATCATTAATACAGGACAGAGAACCGATATACCGGCATTTTATGCCGAATGGTTCGCAAACAGATTAAAAGAGGGATTTGTATGTGTTCGTAATCCATATAATCCGAGCCAGGTAAATCGATATCGGCTGGATCCGTCTGTAGTTGACGTAATAGGTTTTTGTACCAAGAACCCGGCACCGATGTTCCCTTATATGGATCTGTTAAAAGGTTTCGGACAGTATTGGTTCGTGACATTGACCTCCTACGGGAGGGATATTGAGCCGAATGTTCCGGATAAGCATCGTCTGATAGAAGATTTCAAGACATTATCGAATCTGGTGGGGGTGGATTCCATCGGATGGCGGTATGATCCGATCTTTTTGTCGGATAAGTATACACTCGAGTATCATTTACATGCATTTCGCCAGATAGCGGAAAGCCTTAAAGGATATACGAAGACAGTTGTTATCAGTTTTATCGATCTGTACCCTAAGGTCAGAAAGAATTTCCCTGAGGCCAGAGAAGTTTCACAGCCGGAACGATTAAGGTTGGGCAAAGAGATCATAAAGATCGCATCGGAATGCGATATGATCGTAAAGCCGTGTGCGGAAGGAGATGAACTCGCCGCGTATGGAGCAGATTGCAGTGGGTGCATGAGGATCCAAGATTATGAAAAGGCGATCGGTAAACGGCTGATTCCGCCTAAGAAAAAGGGCGCACGAGCTGAGTGCGCCTGTTATCTTTCTTGTGATATAGGGGCTTATAATACTTGTCTGCACCTCTGTAAGTATTGCTATGCAAATGCAGAACCGACAGTTGTTTTTGCACAGAACCGGTTGCATGATCCGAAGTCTCCGTTTTTGATCGGTGATCAAATGGAAGGAGATAAAATACATGACGTACCGCAGGAATCGTGGATCGACTTGCAGGAGAGTCTGTTCTGAAGAGGTATAGAATTATTGGGTGGGGATGAACCCCGGGAGATAGGAAGAATTATGGTTTTACTGGTGATCGATGTTCAAAAAGGAATTACGGACGAACGGCTTTATGGTTTTCAAACGTTTGAAGCCAACGTAAAGCAATTGATCGATACAGCCCGAAGATTTGGGGTCGAAGTGGTCTATGTCAGACATGACGACGGTCCCGGCTCCGGCTTCTCAAAGGGAGACGATGCGTTTGAGATCTATGACGGAGTTGCTCCGAAGGTCGGCGAAAAGATCTTTGATAAAAAGGTCAACAGTGCTTTCCATGCATCGACCGGGCTGGAACTGTACTTAAGATCAAAGAATGTAAAACGGGTGATCGCGGTCGGTTTGCAGACCGATTACTGCGTGGATGCGACCGTTAAAAGCGGCTTTGAAAAAGGCTTCGAAATGATCGTTCCGCAAGGCTGCAATTCCACACGAAGCAATCCGTATATGGATGCCGGTACCGTATATGATTATTTCAATAAGAGCATGTGGCCGGGCCGGTATGCGACCTGCCCTTCGGTTTCGGAAACGATCGGGATGATACAGGCTTATAAGAAGAGTGAAAGTCCATTCCGGATCAACGACTGCGGATCACTTAAGATCAAAACGCCGCGGCTTTTATTGCGTCCGTTTCGCCCGGAGGATGTGCAGTCGGTGCTTCGAAACTGGGCAGGAGATGAAGAGGTACAAAAAATGTACGGCGAGCCGGTTTACGATACGCCGGAGAAAGTCCAGGGCCTTCTGGAGAAATATATAACCGCGTATCATTCCGGCTTTTCCTTCCGCTGGGCTGTAGTTGAAAAAGAGTCCGGTGAATGCATTGGCCAGATCGCCTATTTCCTGGTCGATAAATCCGATAGCTGGGGCGAGATCGAATACTGTATCGGCAGAGCCTACCAGGGAAAGGGGTATGCGACGGAAGCGACCCGGGCAGTCACTCGCTACGGTTTCGAGACGATCGGTTTCAACAAGGTTCAGATCTGCGTCCGCCCCTCCAATATAAAATCCAAAAGAGTGATTGAAAAATGCGGCTTTACGTATGAGGGTACCCTTCGGGATTACTTCTTTATAGACGGGAAGTACGAGGGCAGGATGTATTATTCAATAAAGAGAAACGAATGGCAGAACGGAAAATGATACCGGCGCAAGTTCATTTATAAGAGTTCTTGAGGTTGACATGCAGCCTGCGGGTACGTATAATCAAAGAGAATATGTTTACCAAACAGGAAAGGAGCATATCTTTTTATGAGGATCAGAGTTGTTAAGGCTCAGTAGTCTGAGCTTAAATAATTGTGAATCGTAAGCTCAGATGAATCCTAAGAGAAAGAACATTAGGAGGAACATTATGAGCTATATTAAGGCAGAGAGTGTGCTGCCGAGAGAATTAATAGAGACGATTCAGCAATATGTAAACGGAAAACTGATTTATATTCCATGCAGGGAGAAGCAGGAGTGGGGCAGCTTGACCTCCGCGAAGGCGTTCTTTCGTGAGCGAAACGAAAGGATCTATGAGGCCTATGAGGACGGAATGAGTCTCCCGGAGATCGCCCGCAGTTTTGCCCTGTCGGAAAAAAGCATTCAGAGGATCTTAAGGGATCAGAGACCGGCCTATAGAGAAGGCATTGAGACCGTCTGATCACTCGGAGATCCGGGTATTCTATCGTTGCGGAGGTTGCGGTAAGAAGCAGGAGTTTATCAATTCCTGTAAGTTCAGGGTAAATGCCAATGGAAAAAGCATTGACGTTTGGCTGATCTATCGCTGCAAGAAATGCAAGCATTCCAAAAACCTCACGATCTACGAAAGGGTGCGCCCGGGAAAGATCCCTACGGATCAGTATGAACGCTTTTTGGATAACGACATGGACATGGCCCTGGAATATGGCAGAAATATAGATTTTTTGAAGAGAAACAATGCTGAATTCAAATGAATATCGGCCGGGCGCAGGTCCGGCCGATAACTATAAACAGAACTATGAGGAATACAAAATGCAAACAGAGACTAAGCGCCTGATCATCCGGTCGTTTCAGCCGGGCGATGAAAAAGCATTTGCCGAAATGGCGAAAGACGGAAGCCTCCGTGAGATCGGTTTCGATGCGGATTTTCAGGATTGGATGGGAGACTGGGCGGCCGAAGCTGCGGAGCTGACGAAGAAGGACGATGCGAGGGCGGATTATATCCCGTGTACGGTCGTACTTAGGTCAACCGGCGAGATCGTCGGAAATGTCGGCTGTACGTACTTCGAGGATCTGAAGAAGGTGGGGATCTGCTATTTTGCCGGTTCTGCGTACCGAAAGCAAGGTTACGTTACCGAGGCGGTAAAGGCCTATTTGCCGTTCTTTTTTGAACATTACAACGAAAACGAGATCATTGCCACGATCCGCGATACGAACCTGCCGTCATGGAAGACGGCGGAAAAGTGCGGCTTTCGGCTGACCGAAGTCAAAATGTATAAGGATGTGGGCGATGAAGAGGAAGACTTTTACCGCTTCTACACATACATAGGACCGACCGAGACCGCATTTTAACGGAGACAACCATGAGAGAGCATATTACGCATCCGATCCCGCCGTTTTACGACCGGGCTTCGAGAATATTGATACTGGGCAGTTTTCCGTCGGTAAAATCCAGGGAGCAGATGTTTTTCTACGGGCATCCGCAAAACCGCTTCTGGAAGGTGATCGCCCAGGTGTTTGAAGACGCCGAGCCGGTCACGATTCCGCAGAAGAAGGCCTTCCTGACGAAGCATCGGATCGCCATGTGGGACGTGATCGGTTCCTGCGACATCGAAGGCTCCGCGGATTCCAGCATAACCAATGTTACGGCCAATGATCTTTCGGCCATCCTGGACCATGCAGGCATTCGGGGCATCTTCGTAAACGGAAAGACGGCGGAGAGATACTACAAAAAATATACCGAACCGAAGACCGGCGTGCAAGCGGTCTGCCTGCCTTCCACGAGCCCTGCCAATGCCGCGTGGAGCGTGGAGCGGCTCGTCGAGGGCTGGAGTGAGGAGATCGATAAGGTGCTTTAAGTAAGCAGAGAGGGGGACATATGTTCAGTTATATAACATTTCCGGGCGGTAGATCCAAGGCACTCACCTTAAGCTACGACGACGGCCGGAGCCAGGATCGCAGACTGGTGGAGATCCTTAATAAATTCGGGATACGGGGAACGTTTCACTTGAATTCCGGCTGGATGGATCCGGAGCTCGTGCGCATGCGCGAAGAGGCAGCCCGGCTGTACGAAGGGCATGAGATCGCGACGCATTCATTGACCCATCCGACGCTTACGGGGCTTTCCGACACGGCAGTTGTGACGCAGATCCTGGAGGATCGAAAGAACCTGGAGCGGCTGACCGGAAGGCTGATCCGCGGACATTCCTATCCGAATGGCGCGTACGATGCGAGGGTAAAGCAGATCCTTAAAAACCTGGGCATCGCTTATGCGCGGGTGGTTTCTCCTACGGGCGACTTTGAACTGCCGCAGGACTTCTTGGAGTGGCATCCGACCTGTCATCACGGGGATCCCAACCTTATGAAACTGGCCCGGACATTTGCCGAATTCAACAAGCCACAGTATTTGAAACTGTTTTACGTCTGGGGTCACAGCTATGAATTCGACCGGGACTCCAACTGGAACGTGATCGAAGAATTCTGTGAATATATGGGCGGACGCGAGGACATCTGGTATGCGACTAACCTGGAGATCGTTGATTATATGAATGCCGCGCGCGGTCTGATCTATTCGGCCGACGGGACCACGGTGTATAATCCCAACGCGCTCGATGTTTGGATCCGGAAGTTATCGGATACAAATCCCGAGCTTGGCGAAGCGGTGCGGGTGCCCGGCGGCGCGACGATTTGCCTGGTATAGAGGCTCCGATAGAGAATAATACAAAGAAGTAAACCCTGAGTTGAAATTTGCAGGACAAATTCTGAAATATCGGGGTTGACAATTCGAAAAAAAGCCTATATAATTAACCATGTCAACGCGAATTGACATAAGAATTTAAACAAATACGCAAAAGCGGGAAAGGAGGTAACCAAATGACGATTCGCAGTTTTTTCAAACACAATACGAACAGTATATTGGTCAATGCCTCCTGGAGCTGCGATGAATAGCTCGGCGCTCATTCTGTGTCCGAAAGGACACGTATGTTTTTGCATGCCGTGATATTTACCCCGATACCGGAAGGTGTCGGGGTATTTTTGTTTTTAAAACCGACGCTTTCGGATGTAAAGGGAACTTCGGAAGGCGACCTGCTTGGAAAAAAGGAGGCGGTCTTCATGTTTCAGATCAAAAACGTAACACTTATACATAAAAAGGATTTGAGAACCATTTTGGAAGGGTTCTCGTTAGTGCTCAATCCGGGCGATCGCGCCGTGATGATCGGTGAGGAGGGAAACGGAAAGTCCTCATTGATGAAATGGATCTTCGATCCGGACCGGGTAGAGGACTATCTGGAGTGCTCAGGCGAAAGGATCCTGAGCGGAGAAAAACCCGGGTACCTTCCGCAGGAACTGGCGGAGGAAGACAAGACGAAGACGGTATGTGAATTCTTTATGGAAAGCCCGGAATTCCTGGACATGCCGCCGAAGGAACTGGCGCGTATGGCGCGGGAATGCCATGTCGAACCGGAGTTTTATTACCGGGATCAGCAGATGCAGACGCTGTCCGGCGGCGAGCGTGTAAAGGCGCAGATGCTGCGCATTCTGTGCGAGCATCCGACCATCCTGTTACTGGATGAACCGTCGAACGATATCGATATCGAGACGCTGGAATGGATGGAAGAACTGATCCGAGGATGGCCGAACGCGGTGTTATTCATTTCCCATGATGAGACGCTGATCGAAAGGACGGCGAATCGCGTGATCCATTTTGAACAGATCCGCCGAAAGACCGTATGCCGGCACACGGTGGCAAATGTTTCCTACCGGCAGTACATGGATGAACGCATGCACGCGATGGAGAAACAGGAGCAGGAGGCGCAGAATGAACGGCGTGAGAAGCGGATCCGCGACGAAAAGATCCGCCGCATGGAGCAGAGTGTCGGGGCGAAGCTGAACAACATCAGCCACGCCGAACGGGATGCCATCGGACGGCTTCTGAAGAAAAAGATGAAGAACGTCAAGTCGATGGAAAAACGGTTCGAGCGCGAGAGCGAGAATATGACCGAGATGCCGGAGCAGGAGGAGGCCATCTTCTTTAAACTCGGTGACGCAAACAGTGCGATCCCCTCCGGAAAATGGGTCGTTTCGTGCGAGATCCCGGTATTGACTACAGTCGACGGAGACCGGGTCCTGGCGGAGCAGGTCAGTCTGAAACTGCGCGGGTCTGAAAAGGTCGGCATCATCGGGAGCAACGGCTGCGGCAAGACGACGTTGATCACGAAACTGGCAGAGGAACTGCTGGGCCGGACCGACCTGCGGGCGCAGTACATGCCGCAGAACTATGAGGAACTGCTTAACCTGAATGAAACGCCGGTGGATTATCTGGATACGACCGGAGACAAAGAGGAACGCACTCGGATCCGGACCTATCTGGGGTCGCTTAAGTATACAGCTGACGAGATGGACCATCCGATCCGTGAACTTTCGGGCGGACAGAAGGCAAAGGTATTGCTCTTAAAACTTTCCCTGTCCGGAGCGAACGTGCTGATTCTCGATGAACCGACGCGGAATTTTTCGCCGCTGTCGGGACCGGTGATCCGGCGGATGCTTAAGGAGTTCCCGGGGGCGATCATCAGTATATCCCACGACCGAAAATATCTGGCGGAGGTGTGTGAGACGATCTACCGACTTACACCGCAGGGCCTGATCCCGGTGTCGAAGGAAAGCCTGCACATGGAGGAACAGAAATTATGATCAAACAGTTTGATAAACCGATGGGGCGGTATATCGAGAGTATCCCCGGGCAGGAGCGTCTGGCGTTCGCGCATTCGGACGGCTCGGATCTCTACGATCTGATCGAATGGGCCGAACGCGGCGGCTATCCCGGTTCGGTGCTGCAATTCTATGATTTTACGACCGGAAAGGTATATAAGCCATTTCGTAAGAAGAGAGATGTGATGTACAGCGATCCGATATATGCGGACGGCAGGTACTGGTTTTTGCAGGCCGATCACGCGAAGCAGAAGGTGACGCTGTTTTCCTGGCTGCCGGAGGAAAAACCGAAGGCAGAGACAGCATTGGCCATGGCTGATGTAAACCTCTACAATCTCCGGATCCTGGGCGAAAACGTGCATGTTGTGAGTCAGGACGCGGAAAATGCGACCTGCTATTACCCGGAGAGCTTTTCGGTCCCGCTGACGCCACACCAGACGGTGGTCTTGATCGAAGATGACCATGTTTACTTGGAGGAGTGGATCGAAGAAGGCTGGGACGACGAGAACGACTGCGCCGGTGAAAACTACCGGTTTTACAACAAGGTGATCGTGAAGGACTTCGGCGGAAACACACTGTCGGAGCAAGTCGGATCCATCACGCAGGCACCGGACGGCAGCTACTGGCTGGCATAAAATATCGGGCGGTATACAGCAGACGTAACCCCGGAAAGAAGGAGATAAGAAATGAGAGTACTGGTATTAAACGGAAGCCCGAAGAAAAGAAGCGATACGATCCGACTTACGGAGAGCTTCCTGAAAGGTTTGAACAAAGAAGAGAAACACGAGGTCACGGTGATCAATGTGATCGACAAAAATATCGCGCCCTGCCGGGGGTGCTTCGGCTGCTGGGCTAAGATGGACGGCCACTGCGTGATACAGGATGATCAGAATGAGATTCTGGATATGTATCGCAATGCGGATCTCCTGATCTGGAGTTTCCCGCTCTACTGCTACGCGATGCCTTCGCACCTGAAGGCAGTTCTGGACCGGACCATTCCCCTCGTGAAGATGAAGATGGTGGAGAACGCGGACGGGAAGGTGCAGCACGAAACATTGGCCGATTTTTCAAAAAAGCACACGTTGGTGATCTGCGGTTGCGGGTTCCCGGACTGGGACGGCAATTTCAACGGACTTCGCATCATGTGTGAGCATGCTTTTTGCAACCCTACGATGGTCTGCGTTCCCGAGACACCGCTGCTGAACGTTCCGCAGGCGGCGATCGTTGCGGATCCGTTGCTGGCGAAATTCGAAAAGGCAGGAGAAGAATACGCCAAAACGTTTACATTGTCCGCGGAAATGATCGCGGCGCTCGAGTACCCGATGATCTCGAAGGAAGATTACCTTCGGAATGTAAACGGAGGCTGAAAGAAAAGGGTGAGAGAATGAATACGATAGGAACCAAAACGATCGAGACCGAGCGTCTGATCCTTCGGCGATACCGCGTTGAGGATGCCGAGGATATGTTTCGCAACTGGGCATCGGAGCCGGAGGTCACGAAGTTTCTCTCGTGGCCGACGCACACGAGCGTTGATTTTACGCGGGAACTCCTGACGAAATGGGTCTCGTTCTATGAGGACGGAAAGACATACAACTGGGGCATTACCCTGAAGGGCGATGACCGGGTGATCGGCAACATCGCAGTCGTCGAGCGTGACGAGCGGACCTGCTCGTACGAAATCGGCTATTGCCTGGGCCATGCATTCTGGGGCAGGGGGATCATGCCGGAGGCGCTCCGGGCTGTGATCCGCTACCTCTTTGAGGGCGAGAGCGACTTGCAGCGCGTCTATGCGACCCACGATCTTCGCAACCCGAAGTCAGGGCGCGTGATGCAGAAGGCCGGCATGCATTTTGACGGCATTTTACGAGGTTCGAAGAAGAACATGCAGGGGATCCACGACATGGCGTTCTACTCGGTGCTTCGCAGTGACCGCGTGACGCGGGAGCAGTATGAGGCACTTTTTATGGAGATGCATCCGGGTTTTTTCGAGCGGGATTATGTTCGAAACGTTCCGGAGGATGAGGTCGCGTCGGAGCAGATGCTGCGGCTTCAGGAGTTCGACCCGAACTGCTACCGAAAGGATTATCCGGAAAATGTGACCTTCGGCTTCTATGACGGAGATCTGGAGGAGCTTCGCGCAGCCGTGGGGACGGTGGTCGAACATTGGCCGCAGTTTTTCTCGGAGAACAGCAGGGTATACTGCGGGTTTGTCGACGGGAAGATAGCGAGCTTCTGCATGATCGAGGACTTCGGGGAACACGAAGTAAATGGCATGAAATGGAAGATCGGCGGGCCGGGATGCGTCGGAACTTTGGAGGCGTACCGCGACCGTGGAATCGGGCTTACGATGGTCCGCAATGTCACACAGATCCTGCGGGAAGAATTATACGATTACAGTTATATCCATTACACCTATGAGACCGCGTGGTACGGCAAACTCGGATACAAAACGGTGCTTCGGTGGAACGGACTTGGGTTTGTAGAGAATTAGCGCCGAGAAATATCGGCAGAAGGAGTAAATGAAATGGTGATGTTTTTAAGACTTCGAAATATCTGATCGCGTGAGACCGTTGATCGATGGTTTCACGTCAGTATGACAACCGGGCGTAGTAGCGCTCACGATCGAAACTATTGAATCAAAAAGGAGAAACAAAAGATATGATATTTCAAGACAATATAATCAAGCAGTATTTAAAGAACGTATATTTTATCACAGGTACGCCCTGCGGCGGAAAGACGACCGTATCACGGGCGCTTTCAAAGAAGTACGGGATACCGGTCTATGACATCGATGAGCGGTTCGAGGACCATCAGAAAATGTCCGACCCGGAGCATCAGCCCAGCATGAATAAGGATTTCAAGGATGCGGACGAATTCTTCGGCCGGAGCGTTGAAGAGTATAAGACATGGCTGCTGACCAACACGAGAGAGCAGTTGGACTTCGTGCTTCTGGACTTGATGCGTCTGTCGCAAAACGGGCCGGTCCTGTGCGACTGTCATCTGACGCTGGAGCAGGCGGACATCCTGTCCGATCCGTCCCGGGTCGCGTTTATGCTGAAGGAGCCGAAAAATCTGGTGGAGGAATACTGCAACCGCCCGGATCATCAGGGCTTCAGCGACTTTATTCACAGCGCGACGGATTATGAAAAGGCGAAGGCGACCTGTAACGAAACGCTGATGTCACTGAACACGAAGTTCTTTGCGGAAGTAAAGAACAGCCGGTATTTCTGGCTGGAGCGTGACCCTGCGCGAAGCGTGGAGGAGACCGTAGAACTTGTGGCAGCGCATTTCGGATTTCGTGAGGCGAAGACGGCCGAAACGGGCGCATCTTCCGCGATCGAGATTCGGAAGGTCGAAAAGGACACCGAGCTTGCGAAAAAACTGCTTTCCTTCGTGGAGAACTTTTCTTGGGAGGATGTGAAGGAGCATGTATCCGGATTGATCCGCGAGTGGAAGTTCACGGATTGGGAGACGATGTTTGCCGCAGTTGCTGACGGGAAGGTCGTGGGTATGGTCTCGTTACTTAAGACGGACTACTATCCATTGCCCGATTTCCGGCCGTGGATATCCTGCCTGTTTGTGGACGAAGCCTATCGCGGACATCGTTTAAGTGCACGCCTCATCGAGACGGCCGAACGGTATGCGAAGGAGTTGGGTTTCGAATGTGCGTTTATTCCCAGCGATTTCACGGGGCTTTATGAAAAATACGGATACACCCATACGAATGATATCCGTAACTACGGCGGTGGCATGGACCACCTGTATGTAAAGATACTGTAAAAGTTATTTTTATCGGGCCGGGCGGCGCCGAATGGAGGTAAGAAATGGCATCCGGAATCATGCATCTGGCGATCACAAAAAAGATATGCGAGACTTATCGGTGTAAGGATCCAAAACGGCTGAATTTCGGCGCTGTGCTCCCGGATTATTCGGAAGACAGGCGCAAGGCGCATCTGCGCATCCTGGTGTGGGGGCGCAACAAACGAACCTATGATCTGAATGGATTTAGGGCACGGTTCGGTACGAAGATCCGGGAGGATGACCTGTACCTGGGATACTATCTGCACCTGGTGCAGGATGTCATTTACCGACACTTTGTGTACGACCGCTATCACTGGAACCCCAATATTCCGGGACACACGGAGAAACTTCACAACGATTATTCGCTGTTGAACCGCTATGTCCGGGAGAAATACGGACTGGAAAATGACCTCCGGATCCCGGAAGGTTTCGACGGGGAGGAACTGGGCCAGCTGGCTCCGTTCCATCCGGTCGGATTGATCAATACGATGGGCGGCTTTTTCACACAGGGCGGTACGGGCGAGGCCTTTTTCTTCACGCAGGACATGGCCGATGCGTATATTGCAGAGGCAGTAGAAACCTGCCTTCAGGAACTGGAAGCCCTGCAAAGCGGAACCTCCGTTATGGACAGTTATGACCTGGCATGGGAGAACCCGCCTTATTCGCTGCTGGAAACAACACGTAACACACGGGATATCGACGGCTACCGGATCGACGGGACAGAGCGCTACACCAAGGCGTTTCGTTTTCTGCGAAGCGATGCGGCTCTGGAGCCATCGGAGTCGGATATCGATTTTCTGCGGAAAAATGGTGTTACGACGGTCATTGACACGCGGACGGAAGCAGAGATCGCTCGTGCAAAGCACGGGCTGTGTTCGGTCGAAGGCATATCCTACCGCAACCTTCCGATCGTGGAGGGAGAAAACTTTCCGGAGAGCGTTGCAGCGGTTCCCGAAAGCTATGTGGACATTGCCCATTCGGAGACCATTGGTGACATTTTCCGCTGCATCGCGAACGCGCCGGGCGGCGTGATCGAGAACTGCTCTGCCGGTAAGGACCGGTCGGGCGTGATCACGGCCCTGCTGCTGTGGCTGTGCGGCGTGCGCAGGTCCGACATCGTCTACGACTATATGCGGACGAAAGAGAATAATGCAGAACGATTTAAAAGGATATTGGTCAATCATCCGGACATGGATATGAACATCGTGATCCCCAGAGAGAGCTTTCTTACGGATTTTATGGACCGGATCGAGCAGGAGCACGGCTCGGTGCAGGGGTATTTCACTTCGGTCGGAATCGGGCCGGAGTTGCAGGAAAAACTGGTTCGGAAGCTTTGTGATTTATCGGATAGAAAGGAG